>DMQP01000018.1 GCA_003455655.1 Treponema sp.
TCAGTTTTGAAAGAACCATTTGTCCTACTTTCCAGTTATCGCCTGCACCCATAGTTACCACAAGATAACCGTCGGGAAAATCTGGTCCTGCTGGTTCAGAAAGTAAGTGTTCAATTTTTTTTGCAGCGTCATCAAATTCAGCACAATAGCTTACATGTTGATGGTGGTAAGCGGCATGTTCTGCAAGCATTTCTCCAGAAACTTTTATCTTACCCTGTTTTTCGCGAGCACTGGCATAAATTTTATTGATAACAACTTCATCGGCATCTTTAAAACTTTCAGCAAATTCGCCCAAAAGTGCAGCAGTACGACTATAGGTATGGCTCATAAAGTCAACAATAATTTTTCTTCCTTTGTAAAAACTGCGATACCCTGCAAGCGTTGTTCTTATAGCAGTAGGATGATGTCCATAATCATCCATAAAGATAACATCATCACCTAAAGCAGTTTTTGCCTTTCCGGTAATTTCAGAACGACGTTTTCCTCCCGTAAACGAAAGAAGCGCTTCTCTCATTTGCGAAAGATAATCAAGGGGATTTTTTCCGTCAGTATTTAAAAGTTCACAGCAAAGAGCAATTGCAGCAGTTGCATTTCGAACCATATGTTTTCCTGGAACACAGAGGGCAAATTTTCCCAACTGACCAACAGTAAAAAACTGCATACCTCCACTTACTTCTCCAAAAGTAAGATGATACTTTCCAGCAGAATGTTCTCCGTAAGCAAGCAAGTGCAAATCGGGGCGAACCTGTTTTGCAAGACCTGCCGTTTCAACCGCACCTGCATCGTCAGCACAGAAAATAAGTTGTCCCCTTTGAGGCAAACGACAAATGTATTCTACAAAGGCCTGTCGAATATCTGCATACTTAGGATAATAATCTTGATGATCACTTTCTACAGAAGTTAAAATAATTTTTTTCGGATGAAAAGCAAGAAAATGTCTTTGGTACTCACAGGTTTCTGCAACAAAATATTTTTTTTCGCTTGTAGAAAACGAAGGCGAAGTCATAGTGCAGGTATTTCCAAAGGAGGCAATGATTGAACCTGCAAGTGCTTGCGAAGGAAGATTTATACTTTTTAAAAGTGTTCCTGCAAGACCAGTCGTTGTTGTTTTTCCATGAACACCACACACGCCTGCGCTGTACATTTTCTGTGACAGTTCACCTAATGCTTCGCTGTACAACTTAAGAGGAATACCTTTTTTCTTTGCTTGAGCAAGATCAGGATTTGTTTCTGGTGAATATGCACTGGAATAGACAACCGTCTGAATGTCGTCTGTTATGTTTTGTTCGCTAAAAGGAAGAGCCTGTATGCCTAAACGGTCAAGAATTTCATCTGTATAAAAATGTTCGCTTACATCGCTACCAGTAATGTGGCATCCGTGGTCAGACAGAATTTCTGCAAGGGCAGCCATACCGGTTCCCTTTATGCCGACAAAATGTACTCTATCGTATGAACTCATGGGCTCAAGAATAGCACATAATGTACAAAAAGTACAGTATTGACCTTATGAGCGCTGTCCTGAAAGTTCTATATAAATTTGATCAGCAAGACCGAATCCTGCCGTTTTTGTCAGTTCTTCTGCATAATTGTCGTACAGCATATCTTCGTACATGGACTGGGCATAGCTTTTTTCTCCACCCCAAAATCCGTTATTACCTAAAGACGAACGCATAGAAGAAAGCATCATCTTTACAAGATAATTTTCAAGTTCCATTGATTGCTCGTACAGTTCACTGGTTTTATCAATAACAGGTGTCTTTCCCTTACCGTTTGAAGCATTAGCAGCGGCTCCCTGTGGAAGTGCAGTCTTGTCTTCTTCGCGAGTATATGTTCCGTGAAAGCCCTGAGTGTAGTCACCGTTCAAGTGATGATTTGTGTTTATTTGAGAAGATGAAACTCCGGTCAAACTGTTAACCAAAGAAGCAAAGTCAGCGTCGTCCCTGCCCAACTGAGCTCCTGCCAAAGAAGCAGAACCACCAGTAATAGCACCTATTCCGCCCGATGTTTGGATTCCGTTAATTTTCATAAAATACTCCTACTTACTGTATCGGAAAAAAAAAGATTCATCATAAGACAAAAAAAGACATGCCCTGCGAATAACATTCACAAGGCATGCAAGGAGTAGATTATGAACAGTTCAAGGCGGACGACCTTAGAACTGAGGATACAACATTAATTGCAGTTTTAGCGCTTAAGGCTTACTGCAGTACTTAGCATATTATCGCTTGTTTGAATGGTTTTAGAGTTAAACTCGTAAGCTCTCTGAGCAACAATCATCTGAACCATTTCGTTTACAACAGAAACATTACTCATTTCCAAAAAGCGATGCTTTGTTGTTCCCATGCCTTCAAATCCAGGACGAGATGCAATGGGTTCCCCCGAAGCGTTTGTCACTTTGTATAAATTGTCTCCGTTATTTTCAAGACCAACTGCATTGGGAAAGCGGTACAGTTCAAGCTGTCCAACTTCCACAGGCTCTGTGCCGCCGTTAACTTTTACAGAAACACGACCGGTATCGGTAACAGTTAATGTTGAAAGCTGATATCCTTCAGGAAGAATAATTTCTGGAACAACGCGAAGTCCATTTGAATTTACCAGCTGACCGTTTGAGTCAACTTTAAATGA
>DMQP01000084.1:0-1684 GCA_003455655.1 Treponema sp.
GTTAGATTTTCTAAAAAACTTTGTTCTTGAGAAATAAAACCTACACTTGTATTTCTAAACAAAGCTGCTTCTTTTTCAGAAAAAGCACTAATGTCTTTGCCGTCTACCGCAATACTCCCACTGTCTGCTTTTTGTAGCCCCGCAATAAGTGAAAGTAATGTACTTTTCCCGGCACCAGATTTTCCCTGCAATCCTAAAAAAGTTCCATCATCAACAGTCAAATTAAAATCATTCAGAACTGTCAGTTTTCCCTTTGGAGTAGAAAATGTTTTCGTAAGATGCTCTATGTTTATCATTTGAACACCACCTCTTGCTTTGAAACTTTTACCGCAGCACTGGTTGCAGAAAGTGTGCACGAAAGAATAGAAATGACTGCTGTTAAAAGCGCAAATGCAATTATGACTAAAGGACTTGAAAGTGCAAAGGGCAAAGACAAAGACTGAGCAATAAGCGTATTAAACGGAAGAACAATAAGTGCTCCCACAAAAACACCAACTAATGCTCCCACTGCACCAATTATAAATGCTTCTTCAAAAATTAATTTTTTAAGTGTAGAAGCATCTGCCCCTATAACACGCAAAATTGAATACTCACGATTTCGTTCATTAACTATAAGCGAAAAAACAATAGAGAGTGTTAAAATAGTTATGACTAAAAACAAAACAGTAAGCACTCTGGGAAAAATTAAAAAAGCAGAAATGCGTTCAGAAAGAGAAGCTATAAAAGAGCCACCTTTTACAACTTGAACACCAGGCACAGCCGTCTTTATTTTCAAAGCAATGCTGTCTGCTTTTGCATCTGAGCGCAGTTTTACAAACAAAACACTTGCTTTTGTTTTTGTGTCTCCGTCAGAAATAAAACCGAAACCTTTTTTCTTTGCATCATCAAATATATTTTGAAGCGTCTGCATATCCGCATAAATTGCATTATCCATTCCTGAACCTGTTTTAGAAAGACGAGTACTTACCTTATGCTTTTGCGAAAAAAACATCACTTCATTCTTTTCTATATTAACATTATACCCTGCAAGAACAGAACCTTCATAATCTGTAACAGAACTGTTAGCCCACGGTTTAACTATAAAATCTGTTTCAGGATCAAAGCCAATTATTTGAATAGGAAAGTCGCAACAACTTTCTGTTAAACTGGTAAGATAAAACTGAGCGCTTACTTTTTCTACTCCATCAATGTTACGAACAATATCTTCAGCACTTCGTTCCATATAAAAATAATTTGGTTCACCTAAAAGAAGTACATCTTTAACTTGAGTTTCGTATCCTTCAGGAACAACCATAAGGTCTGCACCCAAGCGATTAGAAAAACCCTTAATACCACTTTTTAAACTCTGAGAAAGAATAAAACTCGCAAAGAGTACTGCCGCTGACAAAGCAGTAATACAAATGAGAGCAGCAGTACGGTAAGGCTTACGCTTTATGTTTGAAAAGGCAAGCCTTAAAGTTGTTATCGCTTTTTCCATAGAACAATTGTCTGTATTGCAGAAATGACAAAAATAACAATTCCAAAAACAAGAACCGTAGGAGCTGTTACCGCATGACAGTGCATGCTTGGCATACTACATACTTTTGCAAAAGTATAGGGAGCAATCCCAACCAAAAGTCCCAACAAAGCAGTAACTGATGACAATACAATGTTAATCTGTTTCATACAGTTTCTCCTATGAACG
>DMQP01000084.1:1837-4029 GCA_003455655.1 Treponema sp.
AAACTTTTCTATGTTTGTTGATTCTTTAAGAACACCTGCTTCCTGAAGTTGACGAGCTGCTGCTTCAAAGGTTTTCTTTCCCAAAGAGCGGCTTGGCTGGAAGAACAGTTCTTCAAGAAGTGCTGCGTTAAAGTCCAAGTCTCCAGCAACAAGATCGTTTTCAATCTGAAGTTGAGCTGCGGCACGAGGTTCTGCTTCAACGAAAGCTGCTGCTTTCTGAAGTGCACGAGTAACGGCTGCTGCACCTGCTGGGTTTTCGTTTAAGAGTTTGTGTGTTACAAACTGCTGGCAGCAATACTCATTTACAAACTTCGGATCTGTTCCTGTATCAAGAATTTTTCTAAATCCGTAAGCAAGTTCACCTTTTGTTGCAACAGGGTCATGCACACCAATAACATCTACAGCGCCGTTGTTGAGTGCAATTGCCAAATCTGCAGAAGCGTATGCAATAAACTCTACTTCATTGTTGTCAGCAGTAACACCAATGCCCTCGTCTATAAGCTTGCGCTTAAGATTCATAACAGCACTGTCGGCAAGACCCGGAACTCCAATTGTTTTTCCGCGAAGATCAGCAGCAGAATAAATATCGCTATCTGCACGAACATAATACTTTGTACAACCAGTGTGGATTCCCGAAGTAAATGAAATGGGCAGTCCGTTTTCAATAGCTTGCAGCTGTGTTGCATACAGACCGTAACCTGCATCAACTTTTCCAGAAGCAATCATTTCTGCTAATGTTGCACCACCTTCTACAACTTGAACATATTCTGCTTTCTGTCCAATTTTAGAAAGTTCCTCGTCAAAGAGTCCCAACTTCATTGCAACATGAACAGGAGCATGACATAAACTTCCCGTAGAAAAGTTAATGCGAACAACCTTCTGTTCAGAACTATCTGCACTTGCAGAAGTGTCTGTCTTTTTGTTGCAGCCAGCAACTGTGATGGCAAGCAAAACTAATGCCACCACACCCAGAGTTTTAAATGTTTTCTTCATATTTTCCTCCTTATTAGATTGCATATTCAACTTCTTGAACTTTTCCTGCGTAATCAAGAATTTCAAGAATCTGTGTTCTGTACTTTAAGAAGACATCCTGTCCGCGTGCACGAGGATGACTCAAATCTACTTTTATAATTTTTTCTACTTTTGCAGGACGAGGGCTCATTACCACAACATAATCAGAAAGATATACCGCTTCATCAACATCGTGAGTAACCATAACCATAGTTGTATTGTGCTCTTTCCACAAACGAAGAATTTCATCTTGCATAGTCATTCGAGTAAAAGCATCCAAAGCACCCAAGGGTTCATCAAGCAAAAGAATTTTTGGATGGCCCACAAGTGCACGTGCAAGACTTGCCCGCTGATTCATACCGCCTGACAGTTGATGCGGATACGATTTTTCAAAACCTTCAAGCCCCACCAGTTTTATAAATGCATCAACATCATTCTTTCGGTCTTTATAAATGTGTCTGGCACGCAAACCAAAAGCAACGTTTTCACGAATGGTAAGCCAAGGAAATAAATTTGCCTGTTGAAAAGCAAATCCCCTGTCGCTACCTGGCTTTGTAATTTTTGTGCCGTCTACACTTACCTCTCCCCCCGTTGGATTTTCCAAACCCGCAATACAACGCAACAATGTTGTTTTACCACAACCTGATGGTCCAATAAGCGAAACAAAACTTCCTGCTGGAATAGTAAAGTCAACTCCTCCTAAAGCAGTAACTTCTTCTGCTTCTCCTTGATTAAAGATTTTTGTTATGTTTGATATTTTAATTTCTCCAGACATATTTACCTCTCTATAACAAGGGAAGCCCCTACCATTTAATTAAACCTTTTTGCCAGTTCAAAACTTTTGCACGAACCTTAAACAATGCCGTAAGTATAACCGTACAAAAAACTGCAATCATAATTAAACCTGCATACACTCCCGAATACAGCATCATTGCTTTCTGATAACTTATGTACCAACCAATTCCATACTTTGCACCAAACATTTCAGCAGTCATAAGCGCAATAAAGGCTGCACATATTCCGTTAAAAATTCCCTGGAAAATATTTGGCAAAGCAGCAGGAACCGCAATCTTAAAAACTTGAAAGAAAGTTCCAGCGCCTAAAGTTCTTCCAACTTCAAAATACACTTTGCTCGTGTTTTGAATTCCAGAACTTGTCATAAGCTGAACAGGAAACCACAC
>DMQP01000175.1 GCA_003455655.1 Treponema sp.
TCTTGTGTAAGTTTTTCTTTAAGTTCTTCTTCGTTTTCTGAGTTAGTCTTTTTTTGTGTTTTTACTTTTGCCCATGCTTGCTGGAGTTGACTTTGTGTTTGTGTAACTTTTTCCTTCATTTCGTGAATGGGCTTTCGGTTTGGTGTTTTGTCTTCTCGTTTTTTAAGGGCGCTTTCCTCTGGAAGTTGTATGTCACTGTTATTTGCGGTTTGCTCAATTATGTCGCACATAATTTGAATTTCTTGTTTGCTTTGTTGCAATTCTTGTAAATGTTTATTTAATTGTTCACATTCATTTCCGTAGATAGTTTGTGCTTTTTTGTGTATTTCAATTTCTTCTTCAAAACGTATTGTTATTTTTTTCTCTTTTGCAGGAGCAGGGTGTTGTGTTGAACCACAGACTGGACAAGGGCAGCCTTCTTTTAACAGCTTGACTAAAGAAGTTGCAGTGTGCATTTGTTCAGAGTGTAATTTTTCTTCTTGCAGTTTTTCTATCATCGTAAGAGCTTTTGTAATCATGTCTTTCTTTTGTTCTAATTCATTTTTTGTTTGTTCTAACTCTTCGTTTGCTTTGGTAAGTGCAGGTTTAATTTTTTCATATAAACTAATAAAAGTAGACTTTTCTTTTTCGTATTCTTGTACTGCTTGTTTTTGTTCTGAAAGACTTTGAAAGGCTTGTTCTGTGTC
The DNA here is from genome assembly GCA_003455655.1 of Treponema sp. GTDB lineage: Bacteria > Spirochaetota > Spirochaetia > Treponematales > Treponemataceae > Treponema_D. The sequence goes on from DMQP01000175.1 coordinate 687, forward strand.
GTGAATAGAAAGTTCTAGTTGCGATTTTTTTTGTGTAAGCGTTTCAATTTCTGCTTTTTGTTCATGTAATTGTTGAACTTCTTTTTGCGCTTCTTTGAATGCAGTTTCGACTTCTTCTTTTTGTTTCTTTTGTTCAGTAAATGTTTTTTCTGCATGTTTTTTTGCATTAAGTGCAGATTCTAAAAGTAAAGCCTTCTGTGCAAGTTCAAGTTTTTGCTGTGTTTTTTGCATAGCATTTTTTTGTTTTTCAAGCTCTTCTTTTTGTTCAATGAGGCTAAGTGCTTCTTTTGCTTTAGCTTCATTTTCTTGCATTAAGGTTTCTTCTTTACTGAGCCTTCCTATTTCTTCTACATATTTTTTTATATTCTTTTCAGAAGCTTCAAGTTGTTTTGTAAGGTCTAAAAGTCTTTGTGTATATATTTCTTCGTTAAAGTCTTTTTGTTCTTCTTCCAGATTTTTTTGCAGCCTCTTTAATTCTTCGCTTTGCTCTTTACTTGCTTCTTTTACTCTTTCACAAATGTTTGTATAAAATTCAACAGGAAAAAGTTTTGCAAGTGTTTCTTTTCGGTCTGTGGGCTTTTTTCTTAAGAATTCAGCAAAGGCACCTTGGGGTAACAAAACAATTTGTGTAAACTCTGCACTGTTTAAGCCAATAAGATTTTGTATTTTATTTGTCTTTTCTGTTGTTGTTCCTTCAAAAGATTGCCATTCTTTTCCGTCCCATGCACAAAATTCTGCTTGAACAGAAGAGTTCTTTTTTGTTCCATTTTTTGAAGTGATTGTTCGCTGAATGTCTCGTCTAACCCGATAGCGCTTTTGTCCCAAAGAAAATTCAAGGTCAACGAATGCTTCTTCACTTTGATCTACAAAGTCTGAGTGTAAATGCATTTCTTTGTTGCGTTCTCCAGGAATAGAACCGTAGAGTGCGTAGGTTACTGCATCAAAAATAGTTGTTTTTCCGCTTCCCGTTTTTCCGGTAACTAAAAACATATCGTTTAACTGAGTAAAATCAATTTGCTGATCTAAAAAAGGACCAATGTTTTTCATGTGTAGTTTTAGAAGTTTCATTCATCTGCCTCTACATCTTTTGCAAATTTTTCATACAGCTCAATTTCTTTTTGTCGCAATTCATTTTCTCTTACTGATTCTTCACCATATAAATCCTTCAGAAAGGCTCTAAAAATTTCTGCAGTATCTTTTTTGCTATTTTTCGAAATGAGTTTTCGTCGTTCTTCAAGACTGGTTGCTTTTGATTCTGACTGTATTTGTTCATAAGAAAAAGAAAGAATGTTTGGAAAGCGTGTTCTTAGTAATTGCACGGGGTTAACAATAGTACGACTGTCTGTACTAATTGCACGCAAAAAATCGTTTTCGTATGCAGTAAAATCTTTGCTTTTAAGCATGTCGTCAAAAGAAGCTGTAATTGTTGTAACTGCATGAAGTGGTGTAATGTCTTTTTTTTCAACAGAAACAGTCTTGTCTTCAATGGTAACACTCAGCACTTGTTTTTGAAAACTTCGTTCATCAAAAGAATATGAAAGTGGAGAACCTGCGTACCATGCGTTTTTGCCTGCCTTTTGTGCGCTGTGAATATGTCCTAAAGCGGTGTAGGTAAAGAAAGAAAAAATCTTTGCATCAACTTGATCGCTGTTACCCACAGAACTTCGTTCAGATTCACCTATGTTACTTCCAGCTGCAAATAAGTGAGCGTTCAAAACACAAGAAAGTGATGGATATTTTTTTTTGTGGGACTGAACAATTCGTTTTATTGCTTCTTCGTGTAAGTCTTGCTGACTTCTTAGTTTTGTTTCAAATAATCCTTCACCTTCAGCTTGAATGCAGCCGGGCGTAAGATAGGGTAGTTGGTAAAAGGCAACATCTTTTATTATGGTGGGAACAGTTATGTTTTTGCAGTCGGTGCATACATGTAGATTGTGCTGTTCAAAGAAATGCTTTCCGTACGAAAGTCGTTCAGGACTGTCATGGTTGCCAGAAATTATAAACACATGCAGTTGTGGAAATTGAGTACATAGTTCTGTTAAAAAAGTGTCGAGCATAACACAAGCACTTGCAGGAGGAATTGCTCTGTCGTAAATGTCTCCGCTTATAACAAGTGCGTCATAATCTTCTTGTTTTAGTAACTTTATAAGCTGTTGTAAAAAATATGCTTGATCTTCTTCGATTGAACGTTCGAAAAATAGTTTTCCTAAATGCCAGTCTGCGGTATGCAAGAATTTCATATTCCTATTGTAGCACACTTATGTGCAGTTGCCAATCGTAAGTAAAAGAAGTAAAATGTCGTATGGACAATGAAGATTACAGAGTTAGCGCATATAAAAAAAATCAGCCTTTAGTTCATAAGCCGGTTTTTGAAAAAGTAAATTCGCAAGTAGGTCAGATTCTTTCAAATCAGAAAAAAGATGAAGAGGCATTAAGACAAGCTCAGCAAGCTGCTCAAACAGGAACATGGTTTGAGAAAAAAAAGTCTGCTACTTCCGAAGATGTAAAAGAAGCTGCAAAAGCCTTAACTTCTGGTGGACTTATAAAAGTTCCTGACGCTTCATTGCAAGGACAAAAAGACAGCCTCTACCGTCGCGTTGCAAAGTTTTTAGTGGTTATTGGAATTGATGAAGCTGCAAAAATTCTTCCCCACTTAACGGAAGAACAGACAGAAAAAATTGTTCCAGAAATTGCTTCAATTCAAAAAGTTACTCCCGAAGAAGCTGAAGCTGTTTTGCAAGAATTTCAAGCTTTGTTGGAAAAGTCTCGTGAAGACGGTGGTCTTGATACCGCACGAAGTATTCTTACTAAAGCATATGGTAGTGAAAAAGCTGAACAACTTATAGAAAAATCTGTTCCTTATGCGCAAGGAAAACCCTTTGACTATCTTACCGATGCAAACAGTGAGCGTATTCGACTTTTGATTGACGGTGAAAGTGGTGCAGTTCAGGCGTTAGTGCTTTCTCAACTTGAACCAAAAAAAGCCGCGGCCGTTATTAGCGCTATGGACGAAAAGCAAAAAAAAGATGTTGTGCTTCGTCTTGCAAAAATGAAACCAGTAGCTCCCGAAGTTATGGCAAACATAGACAGAGCCTTGCACGATAAAATGTTAACTCAAAATACAGAAAATTCACAAAACCTTGACGGCCGCGGAGTACTTGCACAAATTCTTAAGCGTATGGATCCACTTATGGAACAGAGCATTATTAACAATCTTAGTAATCAAGATCCAGACTTGGGTGCTGACTTGCGCGAACGACTCTTTACGCAAGAAGATGTGCTTGAAAGCGACGATCGCTATTTGCAAAAAGTTTTACATGATATGACAGATACCGATGTTGCCATTTTGATTGCCGGTAAAGACGATGCCTTTAGAACAAAACTTTTGTCAAATGTTTCTAAAACACGAGGCGATGTTATTCTTGAAGAAGAACAACTTTTGTTCCCCATTCGAAAAAATGACAGCGAGCGTCTTACTTCTGCTTTTTACGCAAAACTGCGTCGTGCATGGGAAGATGGCGATTTGTACATTAAAAGCCGCGACAACGGTGAGGTGTATGTATGAAAGTTGGACAAAAGCTTTGTGGGTTTCTTGTTCGAGAAATAGTAGATCTTCCTGATTGTGCTTCAAAAGGAATTTATTTAGTGCATGAAACAAAAGGTATGGAGGTTTTTCATCTTTTAAATGATGATGAAGAAAATCTTTTTGCCTTTTCTTTTAAAACTCCTCCCAAAGATAGCACTGGTGCTGCTCATGTTTTGGAACACAGTGTTTTGTGTGGTTCTGAACACTTTCCGCTAAAAGATCCTTTTATTAGACTTGCAAACCAAAGTATTAAAACTTATTTGAATGCTTGGACTGCTTCTGATCATACGGTTTATCCTGCAAGTTCTCAAGTAAAGGCAGACTATTTTAATTTAATGGCAGTCTATGCAGATGCGGTCTTCTTTCCGCTTTTAAAAAAAGAAATTTTTATGCAAGAAGCACATCGTCTTGAATGGGATGCAAATGGTAAGCCTTGTATTCAAGGAGTTGTGTACAACGAAATGAAAGGTGTGTATTCATCTTTTGAATCTGCCGCAAGTGACGCCGTTGATTCTGTTATGCTCGAGGGAACATTTTACCAGCACGATTCTGGTGGAGATCCCCTTGTAATTCCTCAGTTGACGCTTTCAAAATTAAAGGCATTTCACAAACAGTATTATTGTCCTGCAAACTGTCAGCTTTTTTTGTATGGAAATATTCCCACAGAAGAACAAATTGCATTTTTAGACAAAAAGGTTTTGTCTTGTATTCCTAAAGGCGGAAAAGCCTATCGCTTCCCTAAAAAAATTACTCCTGCAAAAATAAAACCTTTTGTTCATGTCTATGGTCCTGCAGACGAAGATTCAGATACAAACAGAAGTTCTGTCTTGCTGGCCTGGCGTATGCCTTCCGTTAAAACAGCAATGCCTCACTTTGCAATGGAACTTATGTTTTTAGGAGACATTTTGTGGGGAGACGATTGTGCCCCTGTTGCTAAGGCTTTGTTGGAAAGCGGTTTAGGACAAGACCTTGCTCCTCAGACAAGTGAAGATGTAAACATTCCTATAAAAAGTATGACCGTCGGTTTACGGGGTGTTGCAAAAGGAAACGAAAAAAAAGTTGAACAAGTTATTATAGAAACGCTTACAAAACTTGTAAAAGAAGGACTTTCAGATGAAGCAATAGAACGTTCTTGTATGCGCTTTTCATTTAGTACCCGAGAAATCCGTCGCTTTAACGGTCCTTACTCTCTTGTGCTTTTACGTCGCTCTTTGCGTGGCTGGCTGTATGGTCTTTCTCCTTGGGCTACACTTGCAAATAAAGAAATCATTGACGGCATCATTCGTTCAGTTCATGAAGATGCATCTTACTTAAAAAATCTTATTACACAACTTTTGCTTTTGAATAAAGAGCGATCTTTGGTTGTTGTAACTCCATCTTCTTCTTGGGTAGAAAAAAGAATTCGTGCAGAAGAAAAAATAATTACTCAACTTCTTTTAAAAACAGATGAAGAAAAACAAAAAAAACAACTTCGCTTACTGTCTCAATTTCAGTCAAAGCAAAGTCCAGATGAAGATACAGTAATTCCTCACTTAAGTGTTTCTCAGTTGCAGCCTTCGTGCGAACAAGTAAAAACGCTTCTTTCTTCTTGCAAAGATATTCCGCTTTTTTTAAGTAATCAAGAAACCAATGGCATAGTCTATGTTTCGGTGGCATTTCCTGTTGATGTGCTTGAACCAGAAGAGTATCTGTATCTTTCTACACTTGCAAGCAGTCTTGTCGAAATAGGGTGGCAGGGTCTTCCTTGGGACGAAGCACTTTCAAAAGTTCAGGGAACAACGGGAGGAATGGGTGCTTACATAAGGCATGCTCATGTGTCAGAAGCAGGACAAAAAAGTTCTGACAGTAAGAGTGTGTGGTTTGGCCGTGACTGGTTAATCTTTTATTGCAAAGTTGTTGAAGAACAAGTAGAAAATGCTTTATCGCTTTTAGCAGATTGCATTACAAAAACTGATTTTAAAGACACCGAGCGTTTAACCGACATTATCAATGCTATGCACAACAACGGCATGTCTTCTGTTATTCCCTCCGGAACAGTCTACGCCGCTATGCGATCTCAGTGTACAAAAAATAAAAATGCAGCGGTTACAGAAATTCTTGAAGGACTTACATCTCTTTATAACGAAAAGCGCATTGCTTCTTGTTCAGCAAAAAAAACAGCAAAGACTCTGCTTACTCTTTTTGAACGCATCAAAAAAGGTGGCGCTGTTATTCACCTTACTGCAGACAAAAGTGGCATGACTTGTGTAAAAAAATATCTTCCTTCATTTATTGAAAAAGCACAGTTAGGAATTTTGCAGGCGAAACGAAAAGTAAGTGACAGTCGCTTTTATGCTCTTACACAAATTCCCCAAAAATACTGTTTGCGAAAAGCTTCAAAAACTTCTGGAGTAAAAGAAACTTTTGTTATTCCCGGAACAACAGGCTTTGCAGGTGTATCTTTTGATTCTTCTGCCTATGATACAAAAAACTGTATTGCCGACGAAGTGTTATGTCATAGCCTTGAAACCCAAGAATTATGGCGAGCTATTCGTACAGAAGGTGGAGCATACGGTGCGCAACTTTCTCCAGACAGTGACAGCAAAACGACACGCTTTACTAGTTACCGTGATCCGAACCCCTTCCGTTCTCTTGATGTTTTTAAAACACAAATGCATGACCTTCTTAAAAAACACTTTTCTGATGACGAGGTAGAGAAGGCAATTATTGGCTGTTATTCAATGGAAATTGAACCGCGAACTCCTTCGTCAACAGGTGCTATGGGATTTTTGTGGAGACTGTACGGTTTAACGAATGCCCAAAAGAAAAGGCGTCTTTCTTGGCTTATAAAAATAAAGGCTTCAGATTTGCATAAAGCTGCCTTGCGCTATGACAAAGCTCTTTTGAACATGCAGTCGGTGGTTTTATGTGGTCAAGAGCTTGCGCTTTCAAAAAATGCACAAACTACTGGCATAATTTATAAATTACCTGTATAATAATTGTGAACAAATTCGTAAAGGGGAGCTTTATGGACAAAAAAAAGATTCAGGAATTTGCAAACATGATGAGAGGTTTGGTATCTGATGTTCAGGGTGCACCGTATCCTGGCGCTGGTTTTGAACCTGCTTTGTACGAAATATGGTATGAACACGCTCAACGCAATGCACAAGATTGTTTTGAGTTTTTGGATGAATACTTCCCTGCTGATCAGAAAGAGTTTGCAAAGTCTCTGTCTAAAATGTTCAAATAAGTGAAGGCCATGCTCGCAAAAAAAATGAACGGTAATGAGCGATACATGCTCAAGGGTTCCCTTAAAAAAAATGGTTACGACAGTTGGCGTTTAGTCTTTTCCGCTTTTTGCGATCAGACGGGGGAAGAACGCACTTTCTTTATTGAATTTTTTGTCATAAATCCAGCTCTCTCTCCTAAAGAATGTGTGTTAGGTTTTAAAAATCGTCTTCCTTCTTCAGAAGCAGATTTACAATATGCGCTTGCAGGAACACAGGCTGCTCTTAATGCAAATCAAGAACAATTAGTTCAACCTTGTTATGCAATGGCACGCGCTGGATGTTTAGGCGTTAACGGTAAGCAGATGAGTTGCTATTATCCTACAGAACAAATATACACTGGTAAATCTGGTTTTATTATCAGTGTCGGTTCTGGAGATAAAGCATGTACCCTCAATGATAAATCTTCTGTGGGAAACATTCGCGTTTCTTATGCAGATTTAAACGAATATCCGGAGATGTTGTGTAACGCTGGTTCTATTACATGGAACATTCAGTTTGAACGCAACGTTGCTTTTGTTCCCGACTATTCAAGTAAAGTTTCTTCTTGGGCAGTCTTGGGTGCAAACTGTACATGCAATGGCATGGTGACACTTGACGGAGAGTCATACACTATCATTCCAGAAAAATCATACGGATATTTTGATAAGTCATGGGGAAGAGATTTTGTTTTCCCCTTCTTTCATTTGAACGCATCTAATTTAACAAGTATCATTTCTGGTAAACGCCTTGAAAAGTCATGCTTTGTAGTTAACGGTGTGTATGAAGACAGACTGTCGGTTCTGGCTCTTATTGATGATAACGATATAGAATTTCACGCAGACAAAAGTAAGCGCTATTCTGTTACCTATGAATGTAGCGAAATGCCCGAAGATGAAGACGGTGTTAAAGTTCACTGGAGTGTAAGTGTTCACAACAAAAAGTATGTGCTTGACATAGACGTTTTCTGTCATACCGATGCCATGTTTGTACGCGATTACGAAAGTCCAGCTGGCGGAAGAAAAGTGCTTAAACTTTTGGGTGGCGGAACAGGAACAGGAGAAATTCGTTTGTACAAGCAGATTCGCAAAAATCTTGAGCTTATTGAACATGCAACAGTGTCGAATGCAACCTGCGAATTCGGAAACATAGAGCTACCTTAAGTTGAAAAAATGCTTGCCTTTTTTAACATTCGTTTGTATTTTTAAAGCGTATGGAGGCATTGCATGGATTACAATCAAATGACGCTTAAAGCTCAGGATGCCCTGCAGCAGGCGAGTGCACTTGCCCAGCAGAAAGACCATAGTGAAATTGGTCTAGAGCATCTGCTTCTTGCTTTACTTAATCAAAAAGATGGAACTGTTCCTCCTCTGGTAGAACGCATTGGTGTTCAACCAGAAACGCTTGCTCAAGGCGTACGTGAACTGCTCGATTCTTTTCCCACTGTAAAGGGAAATGTTCAAATGACTCTTTCTTCCGAAGCACAAAAGGCTTTGGCTAAGGCTGAGTCTGAAATGTCTTTCTTAAAAGATCAGTATCTTTCTACAGAGCATTTGTTTCTTGCTATGACAAAAAGCGACGGCCGTGTGGGCGATTTACTTAAGAAGTACGGCTGTACACACGATGCTGCTCTTTCTGCACTCAAAGCTGTTAGGGGTAATCAAACTATTGACAGTCAAGATCCTGAAAGTAAAATGCGCGCACTTGAAAAATACTGTATTGATTTAACAGCTCGTGCTCGTCAAGATAAAATCGATCCTGTTATAGGAAGAGATGAAGAAATTCGTCGGGTTATGCAAGTTATAAGTCGGCGTACTAAAAATAATCCAGTGCTCATTGGTGAACCAGG
>DMQP01000126.1 GCA_003455655.1 Treponema sp.
TCAGTAACATCAGCACAGAAGACTGTTGCATTGGGAAAGCGCTCGCTTGCTTGGTCACAGAGTTTTTTGTCGCTGTCTACAATAACAAAATCTTGGGTTGTTTTTTGCTGAGCCCCACCAAACAACTTCTTAAAGATTGAAGTCTTTGATTTTTGCATGATGCGGTCTGCAACAATAGTTCCAATTTTACCCGCTCCCACAAGTGCTACTTTTTTAAGTTCTTCTATTTGCGTGCCGCAGAGTTTGAGTAAATCTTGAGTGTCGCTCCTGTCTGCAAGAACGCCAATGGAATCGCCTGCATGCAGTACTGTATCTCCGCTGGGTAAACTGGTGCTGTCGCTTTGTTCAACATAAACAAGAATAAATTTTTTCTGTGTAAGTGAGCGAATGTTTTTTACTACAATGCCATCAAACTTTGAGCCTTGTTCAATTTGAATACGGGAAAGTTCGTATTTTGAATTGTCAAAGGTAACAACATCGGTAATAGCCCCGTGTTCTACCGCTTGTACAATTGCTTCTGCTGCCTCAATGTCTGGATGAATCATAAAGTCAATGCCATACAAGGGGCGGTGATCTTTTGCAAATGTGTCTGCGTGATGTTTTTTTGCGGTTGTTTGGTTTACATAGTAATCATAGTTGCGTACGCGTGCAATTTTAAGTAACTTCGGATACACTGCATCAACAAGAGAGCAGGTTATCATGTTCAATTCATCGCTGTCGGTTACACAAACGAGTGCATCTGCTTTTGCAATTCCTGCTTCTTCAAGATTTTCAAGATTGTTGCCGTTAGCTTGCATAACCGTACAGTCAAGACGATTGCTTGCATGTCGAACAACTTCTTCATCGTTATCAAGAATTACAACATCATTCTTTTCGCTGATGAGGCGTTTTGCTAATTGCACACCGGTAAATCCGGCTCCTATAATTACTATGTTCATGTTTACTGAGCGTCGTTGTCTGCACTTGACAGTTCTTCAACAGCTTCTTCTTTTACTTCTGAACTTAATTTTGATTTTTTGTTTGCAGCGCTAACAATAACACCGCTTAATACAGCAATGCTTATAGCTGCAGCAACACCAGCTTCAATGAATCCGCCGGGAATAAAGAATAATCCCAACAAAGCTCCCAGTCCTGTTCCGGGGAATGAAGTCTGGAACTGTTTTGCAGTAATGAACACAAGTGCAAGAGCTACAAAGAAAGAGTTTGCACATGAACCCAAAAAGCCTGCAATTCCTCCGCTAATAATTTTAGGAAGTTTAACAGAAGTTAAAAGTTCATAAATTCCCCAAGTTACAATCGGAATAAAAAGACGAGGAACAATTGAAATAAAGGGATTTACAAAGAAGGGGTCCAAAATGCCAGTAGGGTTAAGGGCTGCCTGAATAAGACTGAATAAACCAAAGATGAATGCAACACCCATGCCCGGGAAAAGTCCTGCAATTAAGGTAACTAAAATAACAGGCACATGCATAATCGTAAATGAAATAACGGGGCTTACGGTAATAAAACCTAAACGAGTAATTCCTAAAATAACTACCAAAGCTCCAAAAGCACCTGTCATGGCAAGCTTAAATGCTAATCCCTGTTTTGAATTTTCCATAATAATAAAACCTCTTAAAAAAAATTAAACTTTCCCGTCACTGTTCAATTCTACCAAACCTAAGCGCTTTATTCAAGATTGCATCTTGTTATTTGACTGGTACATCTTCTCCTGCAATAACATCAACACCTGTTCCTAAAATATCTTGTATTAAAACGTCGCCTTCGTGAACAGGAGCAAGTACGGTAGTTCTTCGGACTAACTGCATACAGTCTAATAGTTTTTCTTTGGGAACATCACCCTTTGTTTTTGCAGAAACAAGTGCACGTGCTCCCTTTTGTACTGCAATGGTACAAGTGAGTGTTCTTGTGGGAGTTGTAAATTCTTTTCGAGCATAACTGTCGCCTCTTTTACAAGCATTGCCTGTTACTCCAAAGAGAGAGGGATCTGTTGTTGCTGCGTTTTGTTCGTTGTAGCCCTGAGGAAGCGTTACTTCGAGCTGACATCCCATAGGGCAGATAATACAAGTTATATGCTGTGTGCTAGTCAATTGAGTCCTCCGGTAATTCTATAGAAACAGTAAGCGGTTGAGGTTGTGTTCGTAAACCTTCCAACTCTTTTTCCTTTAGTTCAATAGTCTGCATTTCGCCAGGACGAACAATGCGTTTTTTCTGTTGAGCTATAAGGCGTGAACCTGAATAAACTGCAACGGTTATGGAACGATACACATCTGTTGAGCGGAACATAATGCGTATTTTGTCATCACTTTGTGGAGTAGCATCTCTTCCGTTTTCTAAGTCTATATGCTGGGGAACGGTGTATCGGACGCGGTTTCCTGGTCTTACTGCTATAACAGAAGCACTGTTGGAGTTTTGACTTCCTCGTTTTTCTTTAACATAGTCAGCTGCACACTTTCCTGCAAGAAGACTTTCTTCGGTAACAAAATCTACTAAGTCATGCACATGCACAGAGTTTCCGCAAGCAAAAATTCCTGGAATAGAAGTTTCCATGTACTGGTTAACTGAAGGTCCTGATGTTATTGAATCCATAAGAACTCCGGCTGCAATGCTCACTTCATTTTCTGGAATAAGACCAACACTTAAAAGCACGGTGTCACATGCTATGTATTCTTCTGTTCCCGGAATAACAGCTCTGTGTTCATCAACTTTTGCAATGGTAACTCCAGTAACTCGTTCTTTTCCGTGAATCTGAATGATGGTTGTAGAAAGTTTTAGCGGTATGTTAAAATTTTCAAGACACTGAGTCATGTTTCGTGCAAGGCCTGCAGAATAGTTCATAATTTCGCAGACTAACTTTACGTCTGCACCTTCAAGGGTAAGTCGGCGTGCCATAATAAGACCAATGTCTCCACTTCCTAAGATGACAACTTTTTTTCCTGGTAGGTAACCGTCAATGTTTACAAAGCGTTGTGCACTTCCTGCGGTAAAAATTCCTGCGGGTCTTGTTCCCGGAATAACAAGAGCACCTCTGGTTCTTTCGCGGCAACCCATAGCAAGTGCAAGTGTCTGAGTCTTTAAACACATAAGTCCATCTTGTGCATTTATAGCAACAACTTCATGCACGCCGTCTTTTGTGGTAGAACCGTTGTGAATTTCTAAAACCATTGTGTCACATCTGGTTATGACACCTAATTGGTCTGCTTGGTGAACAAAACGCATTGCATATTCAGGACCCGTTAATTCTTCTCCGAAGTGATGCAAGCCAAATCCATTGTGAATGCACTGAAGTAAAATTCCTCCAGCACGGCTGTCTCTTTCAAGAACAAGAACATCTTTTAAGCCGTTTTGCTTTGCTGCAATGGCACAGGCAAGTCCAGCTGGTCCTCCACCTATAACAATAAGATCATATACAATTCCTTGATTGATTTTCATGAACGCACCTCCTTAGCCTGATCGAAAACATCGGGCACTGTATCGCGCGTCTTTGAGTCAAGAACATATGACACGCCACCGCTTTTAGTTACTCCTGTCATAGGAATGTTAAGTTCTCGACTTAAAATTTCTGTTACACGAGGAGAACAGAAACCTGCTTGGCATCGACCCATACCTGCACGAGTGCGTCGCTTAACTCCGTCTAAGTCTTTTGCCCCGACAGTTGAGTGAATTGCAGCAACAATTTCTCCTTCGGTTATCATTTCGCATCGACAGATAATTTGTCCAAAGCGCGAGTCTTTTGCAATAAGAGCTTTTTTTTCTTCGTTTGTTGCACGAGCAAAACAGGGAATGCCTTTTCTGTTTGCAGTAAAACTTTTATTCTCTTTTGCGTTAAGGCCTGCTTTTTGTAACATGCGAACAAGATCTTGTGCTATAGCTGGTGCAGAGGTAAGTCCCGGAGAACAAATGCCTGCTACATTAAAAAATGCTTTGACTTTTTTGTCTTCTTCAACAATAAAATCATTAATGGCAATCAGTTTTCCTTGTTCGTCTTTTTCGTATGCGATGGCGCGTAATCCTGCAAAAGAGTTTATAATGTTTCTTCGAGGAATAAGCGGTATGGTTTTAGAGGCTGCTTTTAGTACTGCTTCCTGAGATGCAGAGCTTGTTCCTGTGTAATTTTTTCCAGCTTCGGTAACTGCATCGGCACTGGGTCCAATTAAAATGTTTCCGTCAACGGTTTGTGTTACTAAGACACCTTTGCCGTTTTCGTCTGGACATTGAAAAAGAACATGATTTACCAGTGAGCGACAGTTTGAATCTAAAAGGCAGTATTCGCCACGTTTTTGAACAATAGTAAAATCTCTTGCTCCAACCATACGGCTTATGCTGTCTGCATAAAGTCCTGCTGCATTTACGACAAAGCGTGCTTGTATTGTTCCCAAACTGGTAGAAAGTGTAAAGTTTCTTTCTGTTTTTTCGATTGCATGTACAGTGGTGTTGCGTAAGAGGGTAACTCCGTTTTGAACAGCTCCTTCTGCAATAGCCCATGTTGTTTGGTAAGGAGCAATAATTGCAGCTGAAGGGGCATACAGGGCGCAGATGGCTTCTTCATTTATGTTACCTTCAAGTGCACGAAGTTCCTGCTGATTTAAAATGCGCATGTCTTTAACACCGTTTTTAATTCCACGGTCGTAGAGCTTTTGTATATGAGCTTGGTCTGCTTCGTTAAAGCCTAGTACGAGGGAACCAATTTGTTTGTAGTCAAAGTTTAGTTCTTGTGCCCATTGTGAAAAAAGTTTAGAACCTTCGACATTGTATTTTGCCATGAGTGTTCCCGGAAGCGGATCGTATCCTGCATGAACAATTCCAGAGTTTGCTTTACTTGTTCCAGCGCTTACATCGCTTTCTTTTTCAATAAGACAAACAGATGCGTCGGTTCTTGATAGTTCTCGTGCAATGCTTGCTCCACAAATGCCAGCACCTATGATTGCAACATCAAATTGTTTTGTGTCTTTTGTCATTCTGGTTTAGCCCATCCTTTGCAGCGTTCTACTGCTTTTTTCCACTGTGCATACAGCGCGTTACGTTTACTTGATTTAATTTCTGGCGTGAACACACGATCTATTTTCCAGTTAGCAAGTAGTTCTTCTTTGTCTTTCCAAAAACCAGTTGCTAAGCCTGCACAATAAGCTGCACCTAA
>DMQP01000214.1 GCA_003455655.1 Treponema sp.
GTATGTGTTACCTAAGTAAGAAACAATGCCCTTTTCATTAAGTGTTGCTAATAAATTTTGAACAGTTTGTCCATTAATGGGAGACATACCATAAGAGTCACTTGTTACGGTGTTGGCAGATAAATAAACAGTCTTATCGTATCGGTAAAAAGAGTCTGCGTCTGAGGTAAGGTAAATAAGTTTTACGTATTCTTCGTTGTACCAGTAGCCTTCAATTTTTTTAAGAAGTTCGTGTTCTGAAAGGTTTTCGTTTTGAGTGCTTGCGTTTTCTTCTGTTTGAGCATTGTTTTGAAGTTGTTTAGAATCTGTTTTCGCACATGAACTGAGTGCAAGAATAAAAATAATTAAAAGATATAAGGGGAGGGTATTTTTCATAATGCATCTCCTTTTTTTATTATCTGTTGAGTTTTGTTCCATAAAAAAAGCAGATGAAGTTTTTTCTTCACCTGCTTTTGCTTTAAGATTTATTTTGCTGGATAGAGTTTTTTGAAGTCTACCAAAACTTCTGAACTGTCTCGAGCACTGTTTATGTCTGTCAGTTTGTTAAGCTTGCGGTAGAATCCAATAAGCGGTTCTGTCTGTTCGCGGTAAACCTTAAGACGGTTTGTAATTGATTCCAGCTTGTCATCATCGCGAGTGTAGAGTTCGCCACCACAAGCATCACACTTTCCTTCAACTTTTGTAGGATGGAATTTAATGTTGTAGATTGCACCACAAGCGCGACAAATGCGACGGTTAGAAAGACGAGCAATAATAAGTTCATCATCAACTTCAAAGTTTACAACTTTTACATCGCCCTTAAGTTTTTCAAACATTTCTGCCTGAGGAATAGTGCGAGGGAAGCCGTCAAGAATAAAACCATTTTTGCAGTCATCTTTCGCAATGCGATCCTGAACCAGCTGACAAGTAATTTCATCGCTTACCAGTCCGCCTGCATCAATGATTGCCTTAACTTTTTTTCCAAGTTCAGTTTGATTTTTGATGTTTTCGCGGAAGATATCTCCAGTTGAAATGTGGGGAATTTTGTACTCTGCTGCAACCTGTGCTGCCAGTGTTCCTTTTCCCGCTCCGGGAGGTCCTAAAAAGATAAAATTCATTATGCGTTCTCCTAAAAATAAGTTACTCTATTGTACACTCTATTTGCTTAAGCGACAAGTGTATAAGGCGTAAGGTGTTTTCCAAGTGACAGCTTTGTTTTTTGTTGTTGAAGTTAACAACTGTTGAATGCGTACTGTTTTTTCTTTTCCTAAGACAGAACGAATGTGCGAACCGTATTGACTTTGCTCACTAAACCATCGTTCAATTTCTTCTGCAGAAAGTTGTCTTTTTTCGTCAAGAGTGTCTGTTGTCATTCCAACTGTTAGACCTGCCTGACTAAGACTTTGTTCTATGCTTGTTGCGTCGAATGCAAAGAGGGGATTTTCACTTTCTTTGAAAAAAGAATTTTCTGCTTCTGCAAATTCATGTGCAAGCTGAGAATCTGCTTCGGTTAAGTAGACTGACAGCCTCTGACCTTCTTTGGGAATTCTTTGACAAAGAATAACACTTGCTTCTGGTGCAAGCAGGGGAGGAATGTCTTTGTTAAGGTTTGATTCTTCGTCAAAGGCAATGTCTCTTTGTGCGTTTTTAGTTCCTGTAAAAGACTGTAGTATGTTCTGCGCAAGATACTTTGCATCTTCTGGTTTTGCAACCATGTCGCGTAACAAAAGTCTATCAAACAGAATGTCTTTAAATAAAAGCGATGCTTTTGCAATTGCTCCGTTAGAAAGACTTTCCTTTTGTGGAAGTATTGCAACTTCTGGTTTGTCTAATTGCGAAAGTGTTGATGCGTATTGATCAATAAGATTTTTTGACTGAGCGCTTCGGCAGACGGCACAAGTACTTCCTTCTGCGGTAAGGCGAACACATTCAAATGTAAGAAGCATATCATCTGCATTCCACACTAAGACACGGTGGTGCCTAAGAATGTGTGCACATTGCATAATGTTGTTTCGAAGGGTAAGCAGCGACTGTGCGCGAGTTGTTTCAAGACGAGACATCCAGCTTCGTTGTGCTTTGTCCAGTATTGCAGATTTTTGTTTGTTTTCTGGACTGTAGGTAAGGTTTTCTTCTTTTTTTTCTGTTCCGCCTTTAAAGTGAGCTTTGACCCACCAGTCACCAATGGGGTTAACTTGTTGACCTATAAATCCTGTTTCAATAAGAGATGCAATTTGTGCTTCTCGTCTGCTTAACACTTCTTCATGAATTTTTGCTTCGTAGCCTTGTGTGCTTGGAGTATAAAAAACTCTTCCCACCAGTGCATCAGGAAGATACTGTTGAGCAACCCAGTGATCTCTGTATGCATGCGGATACAAATAGCCAGCTCCATGCCCAAAACCTTCTGCGTCTCGGCTTGAATCTTTTAAGTGATTTGGAACTTCTGCATCTTCATGTTCAACAGAAGAAAGCGCATCGAAAAAAGCCATACTGCTGTTTGATTTGGGAGCAGTAGATAAATAGAGAGCTGCGTGTGCAAGAAAATATCTACCTTCGGGAAGGCCCACTCTGTCAAATGCTTGAGCACAACTTTCTACTACAGAGATTGCCTGTGGGTCTGCAAGGCCAGTGTCTTCACAAGCGCTAATTAACATGCGTCTAAAAATAAAGTGGGGATCTTCTCCTGCTTTTACCATTCGAGCAAGCCAGTAACAAGCAGCATCTGGGTCACGACCGCGTAAACTTTTTATAAAGGCACTGATAATGTCGTAGTGATAATCTCCATCGCGATCATAGAGTACAACTTTTTTTTGAATTGATTCTTCGGCTGCTTCTTTGCTTATGTAGATAGTGCTTCCCCAAGAGGGAACAGGAGGCTTTGCATTTGGAGCCCACACTTCTGGCGTTGTTTCAACTGCAAGTTCAAGGGCATTTAAAAGACTTCGTGCGTCTCCGTTTGCAGTGTCAACTAAATGTTCCAAAGCACCACTTTCAAATTCTACTTTCCAATGACCGTAACCTCTTTCTGTGTCGTTAAGTGCTTGCTGTGCTGCTTTAAGCAGATCGTCTCGGGTAAGTGGTTTTAGCTGAAAAACGCGACTTCGAGAAACGAGTGCTTTGTTTACTTCGAAGAAAGGGTTTTCTGTTGTTGCTCCAATAAGAATGATTGTTCCGTTTTCAACCCAAGGAAGCAGAGCGTCTTGTTGACTTTTGTTCCAGCGGTGAACTTCATCAACAAAAAGAATTGTTTTTCTGCTATATAACTTTCGCTGATCATCTGCGTCTGCAATGGCTTTTCGAATGTCTGCCACTCCAGTTAGAACTGCATTGAGCGTAATGAAAT
>DMQP01000148.1 GCA_003455655.1 Treponema sp.
GCAATTCTTGAAAACGAAATGGTACAGACAGAAGCTCGTCATATGGAATGGGCTGGTGTTATGAACCAGTGGGCAGGTTATGCTCCTGGTTGGGGTATGATGGGTACCGTTATCGGTCTTATTGGTATGTTGAACAACTTGGAAGACAAAAGCTCGCTGGGTCCTAACATGGCTGTTGCTTTGATTACTACACTGTATGGTTCAATGCTTGCTAACTGGTTGTTTGGTACTATGGCTACAAAACTCCTTGCTCAGAATAGCCGCGAAATGAACAGTCGTGAAATGGTTCTTGAAGGAATTCTTTCAATTCAGGCTGGAGACAACCCTCGTATTCTTGCAACAAAATTACTAACATATCTTGATCCTAAGACTCGTAAGTCTATAGAGTCAGAAGTACTTAAGGACTAAGGACGGCAACTGATGGGAAAGAAAGCAAAGGAACCTGAAAAGCCGTCAACCGCGTGGCAAGGTACCTATGGTGACATGATTACGCTCATGCTTTGCTTCTTCGTTATGTTGTATGACCCTTCCGAAACGGATGCGGTTCAGATGGCAGCAATGATGGCAGCCCTTAACAACAATACGACAGGTGGCGGTAACTCGCTTAGTCCCGGTGCCCTTGCAAGTTTGGGTAATACCATTAGTGCCCTTCCTTCAATCGAAAAAGGTCGTGCTATGGGACCCACAATGAAAAAGGCAACCACTACATTTGCCCCAGACATTAAGTCTAACAAAATAACAATAACAAGTGATGAGCGAGGCATTGTTATTACGCTTACAGGCGACACTTTTTTTGAACAGGGCAGTGCTGACTTAAATATAGACGACACTAGGGAAACTTTACTGCGCATTGCTCAATTTTTTGCCGATGATGAATTAAAGGGCAGAAGATGGAGAATTGAAGGTCATACCGACAATACTCCTGTTGAAGTTCAGTTTGACGAAGATGGCAGAAGAACTGGCTTCCCTAGTAACTGGGAACTTTCTGCAGCTCGTGCAGCAAATGTTCTTCACTATTTGTCAGACTTTGGTGTTGATGAACAGCAGTTTTCTATTGCAGGATACGCTGACACAAGACCTAAATTTAGTAACGATACTGCGGAAGGTAGAGCCTATAACCGTAGAGTAGACATAATTATTCTAGACGAAGGTCATTTTTAGTGATAAACTAAGACGACTCGTTCTGTGTTTTTGGAGGAAACTATGGCAGACGATGCAGATGCAGATCTCAGTGCTGATCTTGATAGCGGTAGCGCAGGTAAAAAAGGTGGCGGTAAAGGATTGATTGCAGGAGCACTCAAGTGGATTTTGATTGCTGTTGCTGCAGTTATTCTTATTGTTACTATTGTTGTTATTACAACTCTTATTTTGAACAGAAACAACAAACCGCAATCTACTATTCCTGTATCAGAAGAATATGTTACTACTCGTGAAGTTTATGACTGGTACACTTCTTTGGATCAGGTTCGTACAAATACCAGTGACCCCATTCCAGCAAGTGTTGTTGTTCAGGTTGCCATTGGTTACAAAAAAGAAGACAAAGCTGCTTCTGCAGAAATTACATCGCGCCGAATTGAAATAACAGCATTTTTGCGCCGTTTCTTCTCTGAAAAAACAGTTGCAGAATTAGGACCGCTTAACGAAGATGTTTTGCGTCAACAAATACGCGATCAAATAAATGACGATATTTTAAGTAGTTCAAAAATACGAGATATACAGTTTACTTCACTGGATGTAGTTCAGCAGTAAAGTGTCAGGTGGTGGTGAGGAATGAATGAAGTTCTGTCGCAAGACGAAATAGACCAGCTTCTCCAAGCAATCTCTTCAGGCGAGAATGAATCCGATGACTTTAAACCAGTCTCGGATACTCGTCGTATAAAGATTTATGACTTCCGACGTCCTGACAAATTCTCAAAAGAACAGATTCGTACTGTTTCCAACATGCACGAAACCTTTGCCCGTCTTACCACAACAAGCCTTTCTGCTCAGTTGCGTGCTTTGGTTCATGTTCATGTTGCATCAGTAGATCAGCTTACCTACGAAGAATTTATTCGTTCTATTCCAACTCCCACAACACTTGCTGTTGTTAACATGGATCCCCTTAAAGGTAATGCGGTTTTGGAAATTGCTCCTGAAATTACCTTTATTATGATTGATCGACTCTTTGGTGGTTCTGGAGATACAGGCGGAAAAGTTAACCGTGACCTTACCGATATTGAACAGTCAGTTATGGAAGGCGTTATTGTTCGTATTCTTGCAAATATGCGTGAAGCTTGGACTCAGGTAATTGACTTACGCCCCCGTTTACAACAGATTGAAACCAACCCTCAGTTTGCACAGATTGTTGCTCCTGGTGAAATGGTTATTTTGGTTACGCTTGAAATTAAAATTGGTGAAGAAGCGGGAATGATGAACATTTGTATTCCTTACATCACCATTGAACCTATTGTTTCAAAGTTGTCAAGCCAGTTCTGGTTTAGTTCAATTAGAAGAAGTTCAACCACTCAGTACTTAGGTACACTTAAAGAAAAACTGTCAGATGTTGATATGGACATTATTGCAGAAGTAGGAACAATGCCTGTTTCTATTCGCGATGTTCTTAACTTACACATTGGCGATGTCGTTCGCTTTAACGATATCCGTGTAAATGATCCGCTTACCTTGAGTGTAGGCACCAGAAAGAAATTCTACTGCCAGCCCGGTGTTGTGGGTAAAAAAATGGCAGTGCAGATAATTGGAAAAATAAAAGAAAGTGACGAAGATGAATTCGAAGAGCTTAGCGGCGAAGGAGAAGAAACATTATGAGTGAAGGTTCTATTTCACAGGAAGAAATTGATGCATTGCTGTCCGGCGTAGACATGGGCGGTTTGAGTGCCGGTGGTACTTCCTCAATGGCAGCTCCTTCTGCACATATAGATGTTGCCACACTGGAAAAATTTGCTTCAAGCATCAAAGATAAACTGGCAGACAATCTCAAAACCATGACTGGAAGCGAAGTGTCATTTGGTGCACCGACTGTTGAAACGGTTGGTCGTGATCAAATGCTTGCAAAAATTCCAGAAGTGGTTATTGCGGTAATGGCCGACTATTCAACTGCTTTGAATGGCGACCACCTCTTTGTTTTGTCTCCCGAACTTGCACAAAAATTAGTAAGTTTAGTCAACAAAGAAGAAAATGCAGAACTTGACGACATGGCACTTTCTGTTATTAGCGAAGTAGTTTCACAGCATTCAGGTGCAGAAATTATGGAACTGAGTAAAGACGGAAAATTGCCTGGTCTTGCAACAAATCCTCCTGAAGCAGTAAATCAGCCTAAAGCTATGATTCGTATGCCTCAGAACTCATTTGCTTTGTTTACTTTCCCATTAACGGTAGATGGAAATCCCTATACCTTGTGGGAGGCAGTTGGTGCTCCTGTTGCTGAAGGTATGGTTAAAGCCTTAGGTGGTGGAGAACAGCCTGCTCCAGCTGCAATGGGTGCTTCTATGGGCATGGGTGGTGCTGCTATGGGAATGGGTGCTGCTTCTCCTATGGGTGGAATGCAAATGGGTGGAGCTATGCCTCAAATGCAAGGAACTATGGGAATGCCTCAGATGGGAATGC
>DMQP01000224.1:0-4191 GCA_003455655.1 Treponema sp.
ATGCTATAATACAATTATGAAACAAGAACAAAAAACACCAGAACGTACTCTTAATAAAAAGATGTTGGAACGTCTTATAATTATTCATAATGCCATTAAAGCAGGTATGTATCCTGATGTTCCTAGACTCCAGAAACTTTATTGTGAACAAACAGGCTATAGTAAAGTTGGCGAAGCGACAATCTATCGGGATATAGATTTATTAAGAACTTATTTCCATGCACCATTGGAATTTGATAGAGAAAAAGACGGCTATTACTACATGGATGATAATTGGGATTTTGCTCTGAATAGTATTTCTACTGATGATGTATTTTATCTTTCAGCTGCAAAAACTTTGCTCTCGAGTTTTGAAGGAAGTCCAATCTATGATTCTATTTCTGAGGTTATTAATTTTGTAACTGATACTCAGGGTATAGGTAAAAGCTCACTCTTAAAACGTATTGCAGTTCCACCTGTTCCAAAAGTAAATATTGATCAACAAGTCTGGAAAAAATTACTTGATGCAATACGCAATAATCTGATCGTTGAGTTTGATTATAATGGTCGCTGGAATACAGTAACAACTCACAGAAAAGTTTCTCCATATCAATTCTTATTTGATGATGGTTCTTGTTTTATTTTTGGCTATTCTTTTGAACGGGATGCAGAACGGATTTTCTCTTTAAGTCGAATAAAAAATCTTGAAGTAACTTCAGAACATTTTGAATTACCGGAAGATTTCGATTTTTCTTCACGTTGTGGTGGCGGAAAGTTTGGTGTTTTTATGAGTGACGATTCTGTTGATTTTGTTATTGATTTATATAACGATGCTCGCGAAATTGTAAAAGAAAGAATACTGGCTGACAATCAGAAAGTTACAGATTTTGAAGATGAAGAAAAAACTCGGGTTGAATTTTCTTCCACTCAAACCTTAAAAGTCATGGAGTGGGTTTTATCTCAAGGCTCACATGCAATTCCTGTTTCACCAGACTGGTTTGTTAATAATTGGAAAAGAACTGTAAAAACAATGATGAAAAGGGTTAAAGGTGATTTCTCGTAGCAAGTAAAAAAAGCTTCCAAACTCTCTCCGATTTGCCAGGGTAAGTTCTTCGCTTCGGGGAGGATCTTTCGCATTAAGCTATCTCCATCCCAGTTTTACCGCCAGCTCAAAGAGCCGTCAATTTCAAGACAGTCATTTACAAAAGTTCCTACCGCACGGGAAGTAATTTCGTTTAAACTTCATATCAAATTTCTCCCCTTGTAGATAACCCATCTTGCCAAAAACCCCCATACACCGTACACTAAGGCATGGACTTTTACGAGCTGAACGCATTTCTTCATCTCAGCAGGACACTTCATTTTGCGAAGGCGGCGCAAGAAGTCAACTTAAGCCCGTCTGCTCTCAGCCGCATGATAAGCCGTCTTGAAGAAGAAACGGGGGTCATTCTCTTTGACCGCGACAACCGTGAAGTTGCTCTCACTGAAAAAGGAAGGCGCTTTGCAGAATTTGCACGACGTTGCATCGATGACCAAAGCGAAATTCTTTCTGAATTTTCGGAAAAAGGTGACAGCATTTCTGGTGTTCTGCATGTCTATGCCAGTGTTACGGCCTGTTACACTATTATGCCTCCTTTCATAAAAAAACTGTCCGCAAAGTATCCATCTATTCAACTGTCTGTCGAAACGGGCGACCCCGCAAGTGCTGTTTCTTCTGTTCGAGAAGGACGTGCAGAATTGGCGGTTGCTGCAATTCCCGACACTGGTCTTGAAGGCATAGATTGTGTTTCGGTTCGCACCAGTCCCCTCGTATTTGTTTCAAGCAGCACAGGAACTTTTAGCGACATAAGTGGTAGTCCTCAGGACATTGTTTCATCAGTTCCTCTTATCTTACCGAAGGCTGGTCTTGCCCGCCGCCGTTTTGACGCTTGGACAAAAAGTCGCAACGTAAAACCTCTCATTGCCGCAGAAGCAGAAGGTAACGAAGCGGTTATGGCTCTTGCTGCTTTGGGATTAGGTATTGCACTGGTTCCAAAAATTGTTTTAGAAAATGGTCCTTACAAAGAAGGTTTTACACTTCACTCGGCAGGTCATGCACTGGGTTATTACGACATTGGTTTTATTCAAAAGATGCAGTTATCAGGAACAGAAACACAAAAGCGGATTCACCTTGCGGTAACTGATATTTTGCACAATACAAAGTGGGACGAGTTTCAAACAAACTAAACAAAGACAAGGCATATCATGAGCACACATCTTATTACCATACAAAACTGTTTGGTGTACAATTCTGCACGACAGGTACTTCCATCTTTAAGTTGGAACATGGATGCAGGTCAAGCTTGGCTTATTACAGGAGCTAACGGTTGTGGTTCTGCAGATTTTATTCGAGCTCTTGCGGGAGAATTTGAATTTGTTCCTTCATCTGAAGACGCACTGTTTTCAAATGTGTTCAAAGAAAGTGTCGCTATTGTTTCTTTGGAAAAAGCAGCAGCACTCATTGAAGAAGAACGAGCTAATGACGAAAGTGAAATTCTAAACAGAATTGACGAAGGAAGAACAGGCCGTCGTTTTTTATGCGAAGTCTTAGGCGGTTCAACAAGAAGACATGATCCCTTACCTGATATTGCACAAAGACTTGAAACCTTACCTGAAGTAAAATTGTGTGGTGTTCAAAATATACTCGACCGCGGACTTAAGTTTATGAGCACGGGCGAAGTAAGACGAATGCTTTTGTGCAGAGCTTTGCTTTCTGGATGCAAACTGTTAATTTTAAGTAATCCATTTGCAGGACTCGATGCTTCTTCTCGAACCATACTACTTGAATTTTTTGACAGCATGGCTTCTCGCCAAACAAATGGTTCAGAAAAAAACACACATGATTTTCCCCATGTAATTTTGTGTACCGACCGCTTTACTGAAATTCCCCAAAGCATAAACCAAGTACTTGAGTTTACTAACAACACTATTTCTTTTTGCGGAACACGAGAAGACTATCAAAACATTCATTCAATTCGTGAACAAGAAAGAAACAAAACACGAGAAGCAACAAAACAATCTTTTTTACAGACACTTCAAAAAATTCGTGAAGAAACAAAAGTTCTTACCGAAGATTCACATTCAACAGAAAGCCCCGCAGTCAATTCTGGGGAACAAAAAGAGCTTATTCGTTTTACCAATGTAAATGTCGGTTGGGGTGAACATCATGTTCTTGTAAACATGAACTGGTCTGTAATGCAAGGGCAACATTGGTTTATTCGAGGACCAAACGGTTCAGGAAAGACAACACTGCTTGAACTTATTACCGGAGACAACATGCAAGTCTTCCGTGAAGATGTGCGTCTCTTTGGAAAACGCCGTGGCAGTGGAGAAACCATTTGGGACATTCGTAAAAATTTAGGCATTGTGTCATATCGTCTTCATGTTGAATACAGAATGGTTGGCGACACAACAATACAAAACACAATTATAAGCGGCTTCCATGACAGTATAGGTTTATACGAAGCAGCAACAGATTTTGAAAAAGCAACTGCACTTGCCTGGTTAAAACTTGCAGGTCTTGGCGGAAAAGAAAATAAATCTTTTAACTCTTTGTCTTACGGACAGCAACGCGCAGTTCTTATTCTTCGTGCAGCTGTAAAAAGCCCTCGTGTACTTATTTTAGACGAACCTTGCCACGGACTCGATGAAGCAAACCGTCAACTTGTGCTTGACCTTTTGGAAACGATTGCTCAAACAGGAACAACAACACTCCTTCATGTAACACACGATCCAAGTGAAGCACTCTCTTGTGAAAAACACATTCTTGAATTACATCCAAACGAAGAACCCATGTTCCGCATAATTGAAACAGAACATTAAAACTTTATTTCTTCAACGCTTGCACTTTGTGTTGTTTCGTTTACTGTTACCAAATAGAACACTCGCTTCATTGTTGTCTTACAAGTAAGTTCATAGAATAAACCGTTGTCATAAGATGCGCCACCGTGCCAGTGACCTTCAAGCACAAGCTTAACTTTATTTTTTGCAAACTCAGACAAAAGCATATTTCGTTCAGTGTAATCTTGAATTAAAAAAATGTTTCCGCCACCAGAAAAAATCTGATAGTGAGTCATAATAATTTTTGGCGAAGAATCTTCTGCAATTTTTTGCTTAAAACTTTTCATCTGCTTATTGCCTAACGTTCCATTACCGCTGTCTAAAAAGTAATAC
>DMQP01000224.1:4296-5100 GCA_003455655.1 Treponema sp.
ATGCGGATACACATGCTTTGCAAATTCACTTCCTCCATAATTGTAACAGTCATGGTTTCCAATGCATGAATAACATTTAAAATTTGAAAAACCTTTTGCAATTGCAGCAGAAGAAACTTTATCTAAAAACAAATTGTAATCTTGCCACTCTTCTGCTTTACCGTTATCTGCACAATCACCTAAACACACAAGAAAGCGAGGCTTCTTTTCTTCAGGAGCAGAAGTTTCAAAAAAAGCATTAAAGCGTTTTATAAACCTATCTTGCGGAATAGGATCGTCACTTCCAAAATGAACATCAGTTATGACTAAAAACGAATACACATCATTTGTTCCTACATCAGGAGCATATTCACTTTCGGATAAATCGCTTACCACAGGAGCGCGGTCATCGACAGTCTCTTGAAAAAAGGTAAAAGGGTAAGGACCATACGAACAAGCGGCACAGAAAACACTTGCCACTACAGCGCTTGTAAAAAATGTAATTACTTTGCTTTTATTTTTCATAGCGTTATCTTCCAATACAGTTTAAGATAAAAATTATCGACATAAGGGGCAGTTGTAAATTGATCACGGCAACGAATAAGTGTTTCCACTTTTAATGTTTGATTGCTAACCACAGAAAGACTCAGACCCAGTTTGTAGTTGGGCGTAATAAAAAAGGGATAGCGAAATTCATCATGACTTGCAAAAGATGCATAAAGCGAAAGTCTCTCTGTAATTTTTTGACACAGTGTTATATCAAAAGCAAAAGAAAACTGACTTAAACTTCCCTTTATTCCATAAACAACAGAATTATTGTAAGAA
>DMQP01000178.1 GCA_003455655.1 Treponema sp.
AACGTCTGGTTCTAAGTCTAGACTTTCACAAGCGGTAAAGCAGAGTAGAGAAAAGGCTGCAATGAATGCAAAGAGACGATTTTGTTTCATGGTGCAGCTCCTGTTATGGTGTCGGCAAGATGCTGGTTTTGTTCCCCAAGATCATTGAGTAAAGACTGATCTACACTTGTAAACCAACGCTCTTCATCTTCGCTATCCCACTGACCGTCTTTTTGTCGTGAATAGTAATAATCTTGAACAATAGAAGGTGCATTGGGCGCAAGAAATTCATCGACTGCAACAAAGGTTTCGTCGTAAGGAATTGTTATGCTTTTTTTATTTCCTTTTGAAGCGTAAACTAAGCCTATAACAACTGCTCCAAGCACAAAGAAAATCAGTATGCCGCTAATAGTAAGAGAAAGTTTTGTTTGGCGCTGAATAAATTCCTTTACTTGCGCTGTAACATCACTGAGCGTCATCCTGAGTTTTTTCCTCCTGACTAGGTGCTTGTTCTTGCTCTTCTTGTTCAACAGCTGGTTTTTCTTCTGTCTTTGCTTCTTCCGGTTTGGGTTGAGGCTGTGTTACTTTTAATGAACCGTCTGGATTGTGTTCTCGTCTTGGTGGACGTGGTGGAAGAACAATACCTTCTTCTGGCTCAACTTCTTCTTCAACAAATTCTTCGGTACTGTCGTCAAAGACTGCGCGTCCGTTAAGCATGTCGTCATCAAGTTTAATCTGAACAACTTTGGTAACACCGCGGTCTTCCATGGTAACACCCAACATGCTGGACGCTCCCATAACGGTTTTGCGGTTATGAGTAATAACAATGTACTGGCTAACGTTTGCAAATTCGCGCAGTGTACGAACAAAACTGCCAACGTTTGTGTCGTCAAGAGCAGCATCAATCTCGTCAAGCAAACAGAAGGGACTGGGACGAACCTGATAGGTTGCAAACAAAAGTGCAACAGCGGTCATGGTTTTTTCTCCACCAGACAAAAGCGAAATGTTTTCCAATTTTTTTCCTGGCGGCTGAGCATAAATGTCAATTCCCGTAGTAAGAACATTTGTTGGATCTACTAAGCGCAAATCTGCACGACCTGCATTTCCAAACAAACGACGGAACATGTTGTGGAAGTTTTTCTGAATCTTACGGTATGTGCTAAGGAACATTTCTGCAGACTTACTGCGAATTTCTTCGCTAACACGAACCAAGTTTTCGAGAGACTTTTGTGCATCGTTGTAGTTAGCCTGCTGTCGTTCGTAGCGTTCTTTTTCTTCTGCAAACTGTTCCAAAGCCATAAGGTTAACTTGACCCAAGTCACTAATTTTCTGGCGAGTGGATGCAAGTTTTTCTTTAAGCGATGCAACTGGTGTTGTAATTGTATACATGCGCTCTTCGAATTCCATAAGATCGCGAGAATAGTTGTCTTGGAAGTTTTGTTTTACATTGCGTATTTCTGTTTCGTTTTGAACAATATCGACAGACAGTTTTTCCAGTTGCGCTTGATATTTGTTTTTTTCGTCTTGCTTTTTTTGAAGTGCAGTTTGCTTGCCACTAACGCGACTGTTGCAGTCAGAAATTTGTTTATCTAATTCTTCCAGTTCCTTGGTGATTTTTTCACCTTGAGCTTGAAGTTCTGCAATCTGTTCATCAAGTTCTTCGATTTGTTCATCCATTTCGTCACGGCGGCGTGTCTCTTCGTACAGTTCGTCTTGACGTTCTTTGAGTGACACTTGTTCGGCAGAGAGTGTTTTTTGCAATGTCTTTATCTGCTGTTCTGCTGCAAAAATTTGCTGACTCATGCCAGCCTGATTTACGCGCAGTTTTTCAAGAGTCTCTCGGTACTCATTGATTTTTTTGCTGAGCACGGTATTTGTTTTGGTAAGTTCTTCAGAAGCTTTGCGTATTTCTTCGACAGTGGCAATGTTCTGCTGAATGTTTTGATCGATGCCCCGTTTTTTAGTGATAATACCTTCAGGAGAAAGAAATTCATCAATAAACTGAGGAGTTGTTTTTGTGTAATCGTCAATACTTTGTCCTAACTGAACAAGCATGTTGCCTAAATCGTCAAAAGCTTGTACGGCATCGGTAGAAAAGCGGGCTGTTTCTTGTGCTGAATGAGAACTAAGGGCTGCAAAGTCTCGGAAAATGTTTGCTCTTCCCGAGGCAAAGATTTTTACTTTTTCAAGCTGAGTAACCAGTGCTTCTTTTGCGCTTCTGTTTGCAGCAGAAGAGTAGCCTGCATCTTTTAGTTTTGCATCCAGTTCGGTAACAATGTCTTCTGTAATGGCAGCAAGTTGATTTTGCAGTTCTTGTCTTTCTGCATCAAGTTTGTGAATTTTTCCACCGTTAATGCCAATCTGTTTTTCGTTTTCGTCTATTTGACCAGATGAAGCCTGAATGTTTGACACAAAGCCCTGAATGTTTTTGTTGAGGTCTGCAAGCTGCTTGTTCTTTTCGTGAAGTTCAGCATTCTGGCTGTCTATGTCTTCGTTGTATTCGTCTATGCGTTCTTGAATATTTTTTATGCGGTTTTCAAGTTGACCAACTTTTTCGCGTAATTCAGACTGATGGTCGCGCAACTGTTTTGCCATTGCTTTTTTTCCTGTCTGTTCGGCAGAAATTTTAATGACTTCTTGTTGCTTAATGTTAACTTCATCTTGGAGTGCTTTAATTTTATCTGTATTTTCGTTGAGTGTGCTGTAAATTTCTTCTATTTCTTTTGCAGCGGCATCTCGCTTTTCTTCTGCTTCTTTTCGTTTCGATTCATGCTGTGCTTTGTTTTGTGTAAAGTCTTTTAGCTTAAGAAGCTGAATGTCCAGTTCGTAGTTGAATTTGTCTTCGGTAAGTTTTCGATATTTTGCAGTTTTGTCTGCCTGAACTTTAAGTGTTTCGTAATTGCGTTTTGTTTCGGCAAGTCCTAAATCTATTTGTGCAAGGTTTGCTCTTGTGCGTTCAAGTTCACGCTCTGCTTCTGCAACTTCTGCTTTACTGCGGCTTATTCCGGCTGCTTCTTCAAAAAGGTAGCGTCTGTCTTCTGGCTTTGAAGAAAGAATCTGGTCAATTTTTCCCTGTTCCATAACAGAGTAGGCTGCCTTACCAACACCCGTATCCATAAACATTTTACGAATTTCGGTGGCAGTTGCTTGGCGTCCGTTAATAAAGTATTCGTTTTCTCCAGAACGATAGAGGCGGCGCTTTATGGCTACTTCAAGATCTTCACCAGGAATAAGACTGTTTTCGTTTGCAATAGTGAGGGTTACTTCTGCTAAACCCAAAGGAGGACGTGTTTCTGTTCCATTGAAGATGACGTCTTCCATAGTAGCTGCACGAAGGTTCTTTGAGCGGTTTTCGGCAAGTACCCATTTGATTGCATCAACAACGTTACTTTTTCCACAACCGTTTGGACCCAAAAGCGCAGTAATTCCGTCTGCAAAGTTTATGCGAGTTCTGTCGGCGAAAGATTTAAATCCGTATATTTCGAGACTTTTTAAAAACACTGGAGCGTCCCCTCTTAGTATTTGGTAAGTATACTAAAAAAAGGCATATTAAACAAGATACCTGCAAGCAGAGTGCCTGCGGTTATAAAGGGAGCAAAGGCAATTGCTTTATCAGAATGCCACTTTTTTTGTATAGTTATAGCCAAAGCCGCTAACAGTGCAGCGAAAAAAAATCCCAAAAAAACAGCAAGGGGACCCGCGTACATACCACAAGCACTTCCGTATTTAACATCTCCCCAACCCAAGCCTTTTTTTGAAACAAAACGAATAATCATAAGAAAGAGTGGAGCTAAAAGAGCTGTCAAAAGGTAGAGCCAAAGCATTGTTTTTGTAGCAAGAACCCGGTAGAGAGTGAGTAGGGAAAGAGAAAGTAAGGTAAAGGCGTCTGGAATTTTTTGAGTCTTTATGTCACTTATGCAAATGGGAATTGATGTCAGTAAAAAGATTATGCTTTCGGTCACTACTGACATTCCTCTGGGCTAAGCACTTTTCCCTTAAAGAGTTCTTTGGGATATACGGTAATGCCCAATTTTTTTTCAAGAGCAGCGTAACGACGCATTTCTTTTTCGTCACCGATGACACAGTTTATGCCACTTTTTCCCATGCGAGCGGTTCTTCCTGCCCGGTGTATAAAAAAGTCTTCACCCTCAGGTAGATCCATTTGCACGACATGGCTTACATCTGCAATATCAAGTCCTCGAGAAGCAAGATCTGTGGTAACTAAGACCTTGATTTTTCCACTTCTAAAACGGTCTATAGCGGCTTTGCGTAATTTTTTGTCTTCTTTTGCACTGAGGCCTTCGCAAGCAATTTTGCGGAACTGTAACTTTTGCACAATGTTTGGAAGCTGGTCATTTCTTGAAGTAAAGACAATGATTTTTGAACCCTTACATGCATTTATAAAACTTCTAAGAGTGTCTATTTTATCTCGTCTTTCTGCAAAGAGTGCCCAGTGACTAATGCGTTTTCTGAGAACTTCTTCTGCAGGGAGTCTTACTAAGGTCATATCAGAAAGAACTTGTCCGTCAAAGATGCTTTTGCGACAGTCTTGCAAAGTGCGAACGGTGTATTCGTTTACCGTAGCAGAACAGCCTATAATTTGAACAGACTGAGGTAAGCGTTCTAAAAGTGCTTGTGTTGCTTCTCTCATTTCTTTGGAAAGAAGGCGGTCGGTTTCGTCAAGCACAAGACTTTCAACCGCATCGGCTTTGAGTTTTTTTAAATGAATTAATTCCAAAAGTCTACTTGTTCCACCTATGACAATGTCGGGCTTCGTCTTTAGTTGTTCAATTTGACGGTTAAGTGGAGAGCCTCCTATGCAAAGAACACAGCCTAAGTCTGTTATCATTTGAACTTGAACTTTTATTTGTGCTGCCAGTTCGTAAGTGGGAGAAGCAATGAGAAGACGAACGCTTTTGTTACCATTGGGACTTTTTTGCAACTTTTGTATAAGCGGAAGCAAGTAAGCGAAGGTTTTTCCTGTTCCTGTTTCGCTTTGAAAGAGCATGTTGCCACCTTCAGCAATTAAGGGAATGACTTTTTTCTGAACAGGACTGGGGCTTTTTATGTTGTGTTGTGAAAGACGTTCTATAAGAGAAGCATCTATTCCCAGTTGTTCGAATGATTGTGTGTCCATGTGCACACTATAGCATATTTTGTTCATTTAAGATATACTTTAGGCATGTTTATTGGTATTGATACATTTGGATGCGACCACGGTAGATCCGGTGTCGGCTCTTACTTGCTTTCTCTGGTTAAAGCGCTACCTCTTTCTGATAGTGTTCAGTTTGGGCTTTTTGGTGGTGAAGTTGATCGCTATACCTATACCAGCCCGAATCAGTTTGCCTTTGAGCGAGTTGATGTTCCAGACAGTCTTCCTGCAGAACGCCTGTGGCACATTATGAGTGCAAACAAATTTGCTGCTCGTCAAGGTTACGATGTTGTTTTGTATGCAGCAGGAAGCCGAATGTTGCCCCGTTCCTTCAAAAAAGTTCCCGGTGTTGCGGTTGTTATAGATTTAATTAGTTCTAAAGTAAATGCAGATTCAGACTTTTGGCAAAGAAAGCGAATGGTGCGTTCTCTTTCAAAAGCTCAGTGCATTATTGCCGCCAGCATGTTCATAAAAAAAGATCTTGAACGAAGCGGAGTAAAATCTTCTCGTATAGAAGTTGTTCATAACGGAATTGACCACAGTCTCTTTTTCCCCAAGGCAATGGGCGAAGATGAAGTGCTTGACATTAAACCCTTTGCAATTAAGCGTCCTTATTTTATTTACGCAAGCCGTCTCTTAGGTCCTGAAAAAAAACATACAGAACTTATTCAGGCTTTTAGTCTCTTTAAGCAGAAGACAGGCTTACCTCATAGATTGGTTCTTGCAGGAAGCGATGGTCCTTACGCAGAAGAAGTTCATAAGGCGGCATTAGAAAGTCCTTTCGCAAGTGATATTTTTATTACCGGATATTTTCCTCACGAAAGTTTTCCTCTGTTATATCGTGGTGCAGAAGCTTGTCTTTTTCCTTCGGTAAGTGAAGGAGTAGGGCTTCCTGTGCTTGAAGCTATGGCGACTGGTCTTCCTGTTGCCTGTGCAAAAGCTGGTGCTTTACCCGAAATAGCAGGAGAACATGCTCTCTACTTTGACAGCGACAATACCGAAGAAATGGCTTTGTGTATGGAACGATTGGTAAGTGATGCAAACTTAAGACAAAAGTTGGTTGCTGGTGGAATAGAGTGGGCTGCTCGTTTTTCTTGGGAAAAGACAGCTCAAGAAACGCTTGCAGTTTTACAATCTGTTGCAAAGAAATAAAAAAGGGTGTCATTTTGACACCCTTTCAAAAACCTTTTAAGCGGTTATTTTTTCGACTAAGAGTTTGTCTACTGGCGGTAATGCTTTAGTCAGTACAATATCTTTTGTTATCTCGAG
>DMQP01000206.1 GCA_003455655.1 Treponema sp.
CGACCGATTCATTTGTGCAAGGAAAGAAGCATTAACTGGTAAATGACGAACACTGTCTCCATACACAAGAGAAATAAGTTCATCGGCAAAAGCATCGCTTGGGTCTGCTCCACGAGTATCTGCTGAAGTTTTATATGCTGAATACACTCGTTCCCAACCGTCATCTGTGAAATCTGGTTTTACAAAATAAGCACTCAGCGACTGAAGCAATTTTTCTGCATCAGAAGACGCAGCCCATCCGTAAAAATATTCATCATAATCATCAATGTCAAAGCTAAGACTTACATTATAACCCGAAAGAATTTTTCCAAAGT
Organism: Treponema sp.; assembly: GCA_003455655.1. Lineage (GTDB taxonomy): Bacteria > Spirochaetota > Spirochaetia > Treponematales > Treponemataceae > Treponema_D. The sequence goes on from DMQP01000206.1 coordinate 315, forward strand.
CTGTTGAAGAAATTCCGTTTGCACCAGAAGAAGCAACATATTCGGAAGCAACTTTTGCAGATGGAATGTCAGCATCATCTACTAAAGAAAGTCCACCTTGCGAACCAGCATAGAAAACAAATGAATTGTCAACAAACTTTGTTTTTTTGAAAATGATTCTAACATTATTTTCGAGAACATATTCTGTTGCGCCTAAATCGCTAAGACGAGTTTTTGTTTTTACAGAAGTTTTTGTTTTGGGGCGTTCATAAATTTGTCCATCAAGTTTTGATTCTTCTTTTGCTTCAAGGGCTACAGGACTCTGGTAGTTACGCCAAGTTTCATACAAGACTTCTTTTGAAGGAACATCAGTTGAATCTTCAGGAGCAAGAGCAAGTAAAAGAGTTCCGCGATCAGAAAGTAATTCTTTTACCGCATTGTTAACTTCTTCAAGTCTTATTGATTTTGCACTTTTTGTTGTGAGGCGAGAAAAATCTTCATACGAAAGATCTGGTTCTCCCGTTAAAATTTGATCAACAATTTGTGAAGCGTGAGATGCAGATGAAACATGAAAACGGTTTTCATAGGTTTGTTTAATGCTCGACAACACAGATTGCTTTTCAAGTTCAAGTTCTTCGCTGGTAATTCCATGAACACAAAGGCGGTCGTATTCATCTAACAACAGTTTAAGCGATGCGTCAAACATGTCTTGCTTAGGAACAAAAGCAAGCGCTTTAAACGAAACATTTTGTGCAAAAGAATCAGTAAAACAAGCAGCATCAAGCCAAGGACTAGAAGCAGTTGCTGTTATATCGCTCAAGCGTTGATTTAAAATGTCTTGGGCAAAATCTATAATCATCTGATAACGGAAATCGCTTTCGGTAAGACATTTATCAAGAACTAATGGTTCAAGAATTTCAACTAAGGGATACGGCTGCTCTTTGTCGCGTAAAATTTCTATACTCTTTTGTGAATGAGAAGGAATAGAATACTCTGGTCGTTCAATACGTTTTTCAGAGGCAGGAATATCACTCATTGCATCTTTGATTGCCTTTTCCAAAACTTTTTCATCAGCGTCACCTACGAGCACCACCGACATAAGTTCTGGTCTATACCAAGTCTTATAAAAATCTACAACACGCTCTCTGCTAACATTCTGAACAACATCCATACTGCCAATGGGAAGTCTTTCTGCATACCGAGAATCTTTTAAAAGCAGAGGAACCATTGTGTCGGTAATACGACCATTTAATCCACGACCTAAGCGCCACTCTTCGGTAACAACGCCACGTTCTTTATCGAGTTGCACTTGATCAAAAGAAATAGCACAAGCCCAGTCTCGCAAAACCAACATTCCTGTTTTAAGCATTTCTGGATCATCTGCAGGAACTTCAAGCATGTACACGGTTTCGTCAAAACTGGTATACGCATTTACTTCAGGTCCAAAGTTCATTCCAATTGATTCAAAATAACTAACCAAAGCATTCTCTTCAAAATGTTCAGAACCATTGAATGCCATGTGTTCAACTAAATGAGCAACACCTCTCTGATCTTCTTCTTCCATATTTGAACCAGCACGAACAACAAGACGAAGCATAATGCGGTTTTCTGGTTCTGCATTGCGCAAAACATAATAAGTCATTCCGTTTTCAAGTGTTCCATTTTTTATGGCAGGGTTAGACTTTAATCTATGTTCACAAGAAGAAAAACAAATTAACGCTAAAAAAACAACAAGTACATTTTTTAACAAACGCTTACTATTCATTTTATTACCTCACTGACATTTGTGTTCGCTTAGACCTTACCTCTTCTAAGTAAGCGGTAAGTCCTTGTGCATCTTCTTTTTCTATTAGATTTCGCAAATCTGAAAGCGAAGATTCAAAAGCTTTAATATGTGAAAGCAACTCTTTTTTGTTAGCAAGAAAAAGTTCTGTCCACAAAGGAGCATTTATAAGAGCAATGCGTGTTAAGTCTTCAAAACTTCCGCCACCAAAAGCAGTTACCTGTGTGTCTTCTGCACTCTGCACTAAAGCTGAAGCAATGACATGACACAACTGAGAAGTAAAGGCAATTTTGTGATCGTGCACGCGTGCATCTGCAGTTACAATGCGAGTAAAACCTAACTCACCAATAAGCTCTTTAAACAGTTTAACATTTTCTGCTTTGTTTTGAGGAAGTGGCATTAGAATGTAATTATGATCTTTGAAAATAAAACCAGAAGATGCAGCGTATCCTTCGCGTTCACTTCCTGCCATAGGGTGCCCGGGAATAAAGTCAACATCTGAACGCAGTATGTCATCCAGCTGTTCAAACAAAGCAGCTTTAACTCCACTAATGTCAGTGACAATTGCACCAGATTTAAATGCCGCTTTGTGTTCCTTCAAAAAAGAAAGTGTTGCATTTGGATACAAACAGACATAGACAAAATCACATTCACTAAGCATTGCGTCTGCTTGTTGAGGAGTAAAGGCCTTATCTATAATGTGCTGAGACAGTGCTAATTCCAAAGAAGCTTTATTTATATCGCAACCTAAAACACTTCCTTGTGCACTTGCTAAACCAAGAACACGCTCTCGAATTGCTTTTGCAAGAGAACCACCCATAAGCCCCATGCCCACAATTCCGTATGTCATGTCGCAAAGTTTTTTCATGCGCTTCTTCCTTACATAGTGCGGTCATCGACTGCGGCAATTTTTGAAAGTGTTGTCATAAGTTCTTCAAACTGAGGAGGTGTCAACTGTTGGGAACCATCACTCAATGCTTTTTCGGGATTACAGTGCACTTCTACTTCAAGGCCATCTGCTCCAATTGCAACTGCTGCTTTCGCAAGTTCGGGAACCATCCACCGTATGCCACAAGCGTGACTGGGATCAATAAGAACAGGAAGATGTGTCTCTTTATGCAAGAAAGGAACTGCACTCAAGTCAAGACAGTTTCGTGTGTAGGTGTCAAAGGTTCTAATTCCGCGCTCACACAAAATAACATTTTCGTTACCGCTTGCCATAATGTATTCTGCTGACATTAAAAATTCATTTATAGTTCCAGAAAGACCACGCTTTAGAAGAACAGGCTTTTTTGCATGACCCAATTCTTTAAGAAGATCAAAGTTCTGAAAGTTACGAGCACCAACTTGAATTAAATCGATATCTGCATACAAATCAATTTTTGCAAGATCCATTATTTCTGAACAAACCGGAAGACCCGTTTCTTTTTTTGCTTTAAGTAAAAGATCAATACCTTCTTTTCCTAAACCTTGAAAACTGTAGGGAGAAGTACGAGGTTTAAATGCTCCTCCCCGCAAGATTCGAGCACCAGCTTTTTTTACGGCACGAGCAGCACTTAAAATTTGTTCTTCATTTTCTACGGAACAAGGACCGGCAATCATTGCAACAGTAGTGCCGTCGCCAATGACACAAGGAGTTACACCTTCTTGACCTTCACCAACGGTAATAACGGTATCTTCTGGATGGAAAGAACGGCTTGCAAGTTTATAAGGAGCAGAAACACGCTCTGCACCTTCAACAATATCGTTAACTAAAAAATCACGAGGATTTATTTTTGAAGTGTCACCCAGTAAACCCAAAACGGTTTGAGTTCCTTCATTTAACTGAACACCAACACCCAGTTTTTTTACATCTTTAACAAAATCATTTATTTGCGCACGGGGCACACCCTTCTTTAAAATAATAATCATAACAAAACCTCTGCCCCATTGTATCGACTTTGCACGCACTGCACAAGGCGAATTTTTGTGTTTCTTTTTACTCTATAATGTGTTATACTTACTGTACATACTTTTGAAGCAGGAGTTACTATGAAACAGACTGTATTTTTGACTGGCACTTTTGCAACCTTACTGTTAACCGCAACTTTAGGAGCATGCAGTTCAACAGAAAAATTAGGTTTTAACGATTCAACCAAAACGGGACTTGATGCTATTCCCACAACGGCACTAACTGAAGGCTATCTGCTTTCGGGAGAAGAACGCAATGCCGCTGCAAACTTTGCAAGTTCAACAACTCTTAACAGAAGCCAAAAAGACTTGTGGACTGTTCAAGACGGAAGCATAACAATTCAAACAAATTGTATTACTCAACTTTTGGAAGACGAAGATTCAGACGGAATGCTTGCACTGCACATGGGCTTAAACGATTCTGACATTGTAAAAAACATTACCTTTGACATTTCAGACAATGGCGCTCAACCCAAAAACATTTCTCAGACAATTATCAAACTTCATGTTTACATTCCCAAAGAACTTGCTTACAACAACGCAGACAACTTTAACGGAAAAATCAATTTCCAAATTTGCGATGTAAATGGAAAGACAGTTACTTTAGGTGGTTTACTGCGCGATGTTTCTTTCCAAGATTTAGGAACTGGCTGGAAAACGCTTACACTAAACCTAGCTTATCACACCTTCTTCTTAGGTCGCTCAACAGGAACTTTTGAACTTGAAGACATAACGGTATTAAACCGCGCAAAAAGTTTTACCGTTTCTGTACAGGGAAAGAAAGTTGACAGCAATCTTGATGCACCCATTCTGATTGACTGGATTGACTTTTCTGCACTTCCTGAGCGCTAAACTTTTATTCCTGACGCGTCAAGATGAGGGGGTTTTGTTCAAGACGTTCTTCATCTGTCGGCGTCAGGCGACAGGGTTGTAAAATAATGGTGTCACTGTCAGCACTTCCATAGGAAAGAGCATATGTTCCCGTAAGAGTAGAAGCAGTATTTGACCGAAGCTGAAGATAAGGTTTTCCGAATGCTTGAAGTGATGTATACAAACCTGAATCTGAAACAGAATCTCCTGTGGCAGTGTAAGCACCAGATGCAAATTTAAAAACAGTTCCGTCAGCACTTGTCCAAGTTTCTTGAGCAGTTAATTCTGAAATAAAGTCAGTTGCACGAGATTTTACACTTGCAAGAGCAGGACCTGCACTTACCTTTTTATATTCACCATCCCAAGAAGAGTTTTCTCCAATCAACATGCGAAGATCATCTTGCAAACGAATATAGACGGTATCTAAAGAACGAAGAGAAACATCAACACGACGCTGAAGATTTTCAACACCTTGGTTTATAGTGGTTAGATACATTCCGTTTCTACGCAAGTTTGAACTAAGCCACGTGTACACTTCTTCTGAATCGCTTTGAAAGAAAATTACTTCCGAAGAGTCATAATCAAAAAAGAGATAGTACTTATCTGACGAAGCATCTGCCTTATGCCACAAACCGTCAAGAAATGCTGCAAAGGTTTCTACTGTTCCGTCTTGAATACGCTCAAACTCTCGGGCTGCAAGGCGAACTCCCGCTTCACGCTTTTGTGAAATCTGAACATAATGTCCTGCCGCAGAGCTCCAATCGTACTGGGTTTGAAGCTGATCGTTATTTGCAGAAGCGACATCGGTGCTGTAAACCCAAATAGGATAACTTGCTCCAGCAGCTTGAGAACGTTCGTAAGCATCGTAGCGATCCATTTGCTGAACATAAATAGAGCCGTCTGTTTCAAAAGCAGCAATCTGTTGGAGTGAAGCATTAGAAGCATTTCCCCGAACAAAATATGCCTGAAGTACAGAGTTGCCTGTTTCTGTGTACCCCTGATAAACTAAAGCAGTACGATGATCGCCTGTTAAATCCATGCCTGTATAGGTAAAGGTTCGAACTTGAGTAACAGTTGTTGCAAGCACAGCAGAGCGTTCGTATTTTCCATCTGAAGGATTGTAAAGACCAACTAAAAGTTGAATGTAAGGGCTTGATGCAGTTCTTATAGAGTTGATTTGATCTTCATAACCGTCACCGTTAAAATCCATGCTTACAATGCTTAACAGTGTTTCATCATTTCGAAGAGTCACTAACGATGAAAGTGTTGTTTCTTCGCTCATAGTAAAAGAATCTGCAGAAGACTGTTCTGCTCTTACCGTAACTTGAGGAGCTACAACACGAGAGCCAGTTACCTGTTCTGTTTGTTCAGAGAAATAGCGTTTAGAAACAAAGGCAACCGCAAGAGAAGCGATTGCCAAAATGAAAATTACCCCAACAATGCGTTTATGCATGAATCTATCTTACTGGTTAACACAAGCTTTTGCAAGAACATCATGCAGTATAGCAAGTCCCTGTTTTATTTCTGCATCAGAAATGTTAAGGGGAGGAACCAGACGCAAGACATTTGTTCCTGCGGTAGAGAACAAAAGTCCCGCTTCAAGACACTGCTTTTCTATTGCAAGAGGGTCTCCATTTATTTCAACACCGGTCATCAATCCTAAGCCACGAATGTCTGTAATGCAGGGAATGTTCCAAGAAGCAATTTCTGCACGCATGTCATTTCCCTTCTGAGTAACATGAGCAAGAAAGTCTGGTGAAGTAAGTGTTTTAAGCACAACGCGACCAGCTGCACAAGCAAGTGGATTTCCACCAAAGGTAGACTGATGGTCTCCAGCAGCAAAGACTCCGTTTGCATTTCCGCGGAAAAGACAAGCTCCCATAGGAATACCGCCAGCAATTCCTTTTGCAAGAGTAACTACATCTGGATTGAACTGAAGTTGTTCACTTGCCAAAAGACTTCCTGTTCTTCCCATACCAGTCTGAACTTCATCGGCAATAACAAGTGCTCCTGCTTTGCGTGCAAGGCGAGCAGCTTCCTGAATCCATTCTGCTTGAAGAAGATTAACGCCACCTTCTCCCTGTACACATTCAACCATGAGAGCAGCAGTTGTGTCATCGAATGCAGTTTTAATTGCTTCGTAATCGTTTGCAGCAATAGTTTTAAATCCTTCTGGATAGGGAGCAAAACATTCAGGATGAAATTTTTCCTGACCAGTTGCTTTTATAGTTGCAAGAGTCCGTCCGTGAAATGATTTTTCAAGCGTTACAATTGTCTTGCGTTTTGAGCCACCGTTAAGCTGACCAAATTTACGTGCCAGTTTAATTGCAGCTTCGTTAGCTTCTGCACCACTGTTACCAAAGAAGACTCCATCGAAACCAGTTGCAGCAAGCAATTCATTTGCATAAGCAACTCCAGTGTCACTTAAAAAGTAATTACAAATATGAATTTCTTTTGCAGCCTGTTTTGAAATTGCTTTTACCAAGGGGCGAAAGTTATGTCCCAGACAGTTAACAGCAATACCTGCTAAAAAATCAATGTATTTTTTTCCATTTACATCAACAAGTGTTGAGCCCTTACCCTTCTTAAAGGTTACATCAAAAGAACCGTAATTATTTACTACAACCTTACTTGGCATCTTATCCTCCTGTAAAAACTAGTAAACCATTGTTCCAATACCACGATCACTAAACATTTCAATAAGCAGTGAGTGTGGAACTCGACCGTCAATAATATGGGTTCGCGGAACTCCACCGTTTCGAGCCATAAGACAACATTCAATTTTAGGAATCATTCCTCCAGCTATAACACCTTGCTCTTTAAGCGCAGGAACATCACTCACATGTATACGCTGAATAAGCGACTGTGGATCGTTGACATCTCGCAGAACTCCTGGCACATTGGTAAGCTGCACAAATTTTTCTGCACCAAGGGCAACTGCAATTTTTGCAGCAGCAGTGTCGGCGTTAATGTTGTAACGGTTCATATCTCCGGTTTCTCCCAGTGCTACCGTTGAAACAACAGGAATAAATCCCTGAGACAAAAGTGAAGTAAGAATTTCTGGATGAACTTCTGTTACTTCTCCTACAAAGCCAAGGTCTACACCGTCTTTTTCAATTTTTTTTGCGCGAAGAAGACCAGAATCAACTCCACACAAACCGACAGCTTTTCCGCCCTTTTGCAAAAGAATACCAACAATTTCTTTATTGAGTTTTCCTGCAAGCACCATCTGAACTATATCCATTGTTTCTGCATCGGTATAGCGCAAACCGTTAATGAACTTGCTCTCTTTTCCAACACGCTCAAGCATGTGGTTTATTTCAGGACCGCCACCGTGAACCAGCACAACCTGAATTCCAATTGTGTTAAGAAGAACAATATCTTCCATTACATCAGCTTTGAGATTGTCATCAAGCATAGCGTTGCCGCCGTATTTTACAACGACAATTTTTCCAACCCAATGTTTAAAGTACGGAAGTGCCTGCGACAGTACTCCAGACCAATGTTCATTATCTAACCGAGGATCGTCTTCCTTATCCATAAAGCACTCCTATGTTCTATAGTCACCGTTAATTTTTACGTAATCGTATGTAAGATCGCAACCCCATGCAGTACCACATGCTGTTCCGTCTTCAAGAACTACTCGAACCGTAACTTCATCTTGTGAAAGAATTTCTTTTGCCTTATCTTCATCGAATGCAAGGGGAACTCCATGGTCAAAAACCATAACACTGTCTTCTGTTCCCTCGGGAAGTCCTAAGACATCTGTAGCTCCATGACGCTGAGCACCTTTTACACTGCACAAAGAAATGACTGTTTTTTCCGGGCTAAAGTTTGCACCTGAATAACCCATAGCGCAAAGTATACGACCGAAGTTTGCATCTCGACCATAGAACATTGCTTTAACCAGTGAAGATGAAACAACACTCTTTGCAAGTTGACGAGCGGTTTCTACGGTAG
>DMQP01000012.1:0-1890 GCA_003455655.1 Treponema sp.
ATGGCCGCTACTGGTAACGGTGCTCACACTGGTGAAGTTAGTGCAGAAATGCTTAAGGACATTGGAGTTCAGTCGGTTATTCTTGGTCACTCAGAACGCAGGCACGAAATTGGTGAAAGCGACGAACTTATCAACAAAAAGGTTCGCCGTGCACTGGATCAGGGACTTGAAGTTGTGCTTTGTATTGGTGAACTTCTTTCTGAACGTGAAGCAGGACAGGCTGAAAGTGTTTGTGCTTTCCAGCTTGATGCAGATCTTTCTGGAGTTTCTGCTGCTCAGATGAAAAATGTTACCATTGCTTACGAACCTGTTTGGGCTATTGGTACTGGTAAAACTGCTACTCCTGAAGATGCAGAAGCAATCCACAAGTTTGTTCGTGCTCACATTGCTAAACTCTATGGTCAGCAGGTTGCAGACGAAACAATTATTCAGTACGGCGGTTCAATGAAAGCTTCTAACGCAAAAGAACTTTTAGCTCAGCCCGATATTGACGGCGGTTTGATTGGTGGAGCTTCACTTAAGGCCGATACTTTCACACCTATCTGCGAGTGCTAGTTTTTTTACAGGAGATATACTATGACTTTTAAACAGTTGAAAGTTGCTGTCTATGCTGATGGTGCAGACAAAGATGCAATGATTGCAGAATACAAAAAAGGTTATGTAACTGGTTTTACTACAAACCCCAGTCTTATGAAAAAAGCCGGAGTTACAGACTATGTTTCTTTTGCTAAAGATGTTGTTGCAGCTATTCCTGATCTGCCGCTCAGCTTTGAAGTTTTTGGCGATGACTTTGATACTATGGAAAAAGAAGCAAAGGTTATTGCTGCTTTAGGAAAGAATGTATTCGTTAAAATTCCTATTATGCTTACTGACGGAACTTCTACTGCTCCTCTTATCAAAAAACTGTCTGCTCAGGGCATTCAGTTGAATGTAACTGCAATCTTTACTATTGGTCAGGTTCGTGCTGCTGTTGATGCATTCGCTCCTAACACAAAGAACATTGTTTCTGTTTTTGCAGGACGTCTTGCTGACAGTGGTATTGATCCTATTCCTGTTATGAAAAAGACAGCAAAGATTTGCCGTTCAAAGCCGGGAACAATGAGCTTGTGGGCTTCTACTCGCGAAGTGTACAACATTGTTGAAGCAGATGAATGTAAGTGTGATATTATTACTGTTCCTAACGCAGTGCTTGCAAAACTGCCAGGACTTGGTAAGACTCCCTTGCAGGGTTCTCGCGATACAGTTCTTACATTTGCAAAAGACATTAAGGATCTGGGATTCAGTATTCTTAAATAGCCCGAGTAAAGTTGTAACTTTTAAGTCTGTAGGGCATTTATCTTACAGACTTTATAATAACAAATGATAAGGAGACTGGTATGAAAAAATTGGCACTGTGTGTTCTGATTGCATTCGGATGCGTTTTGGGACTTTCTGCTAAAGAGACAACTCTTCAGCGTCGCAACGTAACTTCTGCTGCACTTCAGAAAATTATTGAAAATGACTATGTCAATTCAACTGAAATTGACGAAGATGGAGACTTGTTCATTGATTATGATGGAATTAACGGATATGCCATCGTTATTAGTGACATGAGTTTGATTCGTTTCTTGTCTGGTTGGACTGCTGTTAGTGGTCTTTCAGAAAGCGATGCAATTGCTTTGTGCAATCAGTGGAACTCTGACAAGATTTTCGCTTATGCTTACTACATTGATGGAAAGTTCCGCTTAGACTACTACATGCCTTTTGAAGGTGGTCTTTCAAGCACTAACTTCAATACTGCAATGGAAATGTTCTTTGAACTTGCAGGTATGTTCTGGGACTTCCTTGAAGAAAACGAAGCTCTGTAATTTTTACTAAGAAAAAAGAGAAGGCGGTGTTTGTAAACTGTTT
>DMQP01000012.1:2006-4968 GCA_003455655.1 Treponema sp.
TTTATTTTAAAAGTTTGTTTAAAGTGGCGTCTTTTTGTCTCCAGTTTTTGTCAACTTTTACACGCAAGTCAAGATCGACTCGGTAAGGGAAAATCTTTCGACATTCTTTTATGCTTTCAACTCGAATTTCTTTGATAAGAGAAGCTCCTTTTCCTATAACGATTCCTTTTTGACTTTCTCTTTCCACACATAAAAATGCACGCACTTCAAGATGGTTCTGGCCCTTCATGCGCATTTCTTGAATGCTAACATAGAGTGCATGTGGTATTTCTTCTTTTAAGCGATTGATTGCTTGTTCTCGAATTATTTCTGCAATACGAAATTCAACTTCTTGATCAGTATAAAATTCTTCAGGGTAGAGGTGAGGTGCAACAGGTGCAAGATCGTACAGTGCTTTAAGTACATCATTAACATTTTGATCTGCTTTTGCACTCATGCTGATAATGCGTTCTTGCGGAATTTCTGTCATGCGGTTTGTTATAAAAGTGCGTGCGCTTTCTACTTGAGCACGCACATCTTCTGCTTTGTTTAGTGCAACAACTGTTTTTGCAGAATAGGGTTTGAGCATATCTGCAATAAGGGCTTCTTCTTCTGCACAGGGACGAGTTGTATCTATGATGTAAAGAATAGCATCGCTTTCTGCAATTTGATCTGTTGCAACTTTTGTAAGTTTAAGGTTAAATTTTTTTTCACTCTGATGTAAACCTGGTGTGTCTATAAAAACTAACTGCCCTAACGATGTATTTACAATTCCACGGATGGCGTTGCGCGTTGTTTGTGGAATAGAAGAGACAATGCTTATTTTTTCACCGCTTGCTGTATTTAGAAAAGTTGATTTTCCTGCAGACGGACGACCTACAATGGTAACCAGTGCTGTTTTTTCGCCAAGTGGCAACTCTTGTTGTTCAGTTGATTCATTCATATTTTTTAGTATAGAGCATATATTCTTGACTTGCAAGATTTGCTACCTTTCTATTTTGTATTGGAGTAAGAGTATTTTTAAGTCATTCTGATTTCTTACACCAAATTTTTTAAGTACATCTGCCATAACTTTTTTTACAGTCGAAATACTTACATACTGTTCGTCTGCAATTTGTCTATATGTTTTGTTGTTGACCAAAAAATCAAAAGTAAATTGAACTTCTCTTTCATTAAGTCCGCAAGAAGTAAGAGAAAGTTTGTCTCCTTTTTTTATATCTTTTACAGCAGGACAAATGCTTTCTGGTATGTAGAGTGTTACCAAAGGTTTTAAAAGCGATTCAAGTTTTTTGTAGATGAAGCAGTAGAAGGCAATAATAAAAATTGATTCTGCAATAGCAAGAATGTATCGTTCTATTCCGTGGGGAATAATACCAGGAAGAACAGCAAGCCAGATAACAAACAAAATAAGAATTCGTCTTACTGCATGTTTTTTGAAAAATCCATCACAGAACAAAATAAGAAGGAGAGCGCTAAACAAAAAGATTCCCAACGACTCATATCCGGTAAGACAAGTGCTTACCGCTTGAATTGCAAGTATGGAACATTCGAGTGCTGTGTTGCGTGGAATAAAAAGCAGTACAAGCGCAAGAACAACACACAGTGCATTTATAATGGGAACTGTTATTTCTACTTTGGGAATGACAGTGTAGGGGTCTGGTGTTGAGACAAGACTAACGCCTGTTGCAATTACAAGAATGAAGACAGCTGCAATGTGCATAATAGTTTCTGCTGAAACAGTTTTCTTTTGCATACATTCAGTATAGGTCTTGTCTGAAATTCTGTAAAGATGAATTTTCTCAGAGACGGTGCGCATTGACACAAACTTATATTTTATGCTACAGTAAAGGCATGAAACACATTGCACTGCTACTACTACTTTCATCTTCTCAAAACCGAAGCTGGCGGTAATAGGAGTGTCGTGTTCCAATCTATAGGGAATAACAAGACCTGTCGCTTCGGTGGCGGGTCTTTTTTTTATGATTTTTTTTAATGAGGTATAGAATATGGCAAAAGTAAGTATGAATCCTAATGGTAAGTATGCGGCTATTGCGGACATTCCGCTGACAGAGCGCAAGTGGCCTGCTGCTAAAATTACAAAGGCTCCACTGTGGTGTTCTGTAGATTTGCGTGATGGAAATCAGGCTTTGGTTAACCCCATGGGCATTGAAACGAAACTTGCTTTTTTTGACATGTTGGTAAAAGTTGGTTTTAAAGAAATTGAAGTTGGTTTTCCTGCTGCAAGTGACACTGAATACGATTTTATTCGCAGACTTATCGAAGAAAACCGCATTCCTGATGATGTTACTATTCAGGTTTTGTGTCAGGCTCGTGAACAGTTGGTTCGCCGCACTATTGAATGTTTGAAAGGTGCTCCTAAGGCAATTTTCCACATTTACAATTCAACTTCTCCTGCTCAGCGTAAATACACATTCAATAAATCAAAAGAAGAAATCAAGAAGATTGCTATTGATGGAGTTAAGTGTATAAAAAGTTGTCTTACTGAAGATGAGCGTAAAAAAATCCGCATAGAATATTCTCCTGAAAGTTTTTCTATGACAGAAATTGATTACGCTGTTGAAATTTGTGAGGCAGTAAAAAATGAATGGGGCTGTTCTCCAGACAACAAAATTATTTTGAATTTACCAACAACGGTTGAGTGTTCTACTCCTAATGTCTATGCAGACCAAATTGAATATTTTAGTTCTCACATTAGTAACCGCGACAGTGTTATTATAAGTACTCACTGTCATAACGATCGAGGCACAGGTGTTGCTTCTTGTGAACTGGGACTTTTAGCTGGTGCAGATCGTGTTGAAGGTTGTCTCTTTGGTAACGGAGAACGCACTGGTAACTTGGATGTGGTAACGGTTGCTCTTAACATGTTTAGTCAGGGAATAGATCCTGAACTTGATCTTAGAGATATTGTTTCTTTAGGAGAACGCTATACTGATTTTACGGGTATGGAAATTCCTCCACGAAC
>DMQP01000155.1:0-12455 GCA_003455655.1 Treponema sp.
GGTTCACTGTTTATTGGACACGAATCTGCAGAAGTTTTTGGAGACTATGCAGCAGGATTAAACCACACATTGCCTACTTCTGGAAGTGCTCGCTTTACCGGAGGACTTTCTGTGCGCATGTTCCTCAAAACAGTTACCACACTCAGAAGTGTAAGCGGTTCAAAAGGAGCTATTGCTTCGGCAACTGCAGCAGGACACTTGGGCGATGCAGAAGGACTTGCCGCACACGCATACGCAGCAAGACTAAGACTTAATTCCAAGGAGGCTCCTCATGCTTAAGATATACAAACTGGGCGAAGAAGTTTTACGACAAAAATGTGAAGCTGTTAAAGCCGAAGAAATAAACGATGAATTTCGTGCTCTCATAAAAGAAATGTTTTTGACTATGGATGAAGCAAACGGCGTAGGTCTTGCTGCTCCTCAGGTAGGAATTGCAAAACGCTTTTTTGTTGCCATGTCAGATGATGATGTTGAACGAGTATTCATTAATCCAGTTATTACCAAAACTTCTTCAGAACTTTCTGAATACGAAGAAGGCTGTCTTTCTATTCCAGGAGTATACGAAACAATTGTACGCCCCAAAGCTGTTACCATTTCTGCATTAGACATTAACGGCAAACCCTTCACTCTCGATGCAGAAGGTCTGCTCGCACGCATTGTTCAGCACGAAAGCGATCACCTTGATGGTGTCTTGTATATTGACCGAGGCGACGAAGCCTTTAAAGAAAAGACAATAGAAACATTCAAAAAGCGAAAGGCAAATGCTGCTGCAAAGGCCGCAAAAAAAGCTGCAAAGAAAGCACACCTTGAAGCAAAACTGAATGCAAAAAAACAAGACGGAGCAAACTAGATGCTACGTGTTTTATTCGGGGGAAGTCCAGCCGCTTCCGCAAAAGCATTGGAACTCATTTTAAGAGACAGCGCCATGTCTTCATCTGTTCCGAGTGAACAGTACAAGGTTGTGGGCATTCTTACAAATCCTCCGTCTGCAAAGGGAAGACACAAAGAACTTATACCCACCGAAGTTGAACAGTACGCACGAATTTGGAACGAAGCTCGCGGTGACAACATTCAGATTTTTTCTCCAGAACATGTCAAAGAAGAAGCACGAAATCAAATAGAACAAGTGCATCCAGATATTTTTGTTTGTTTTGCATACGGTCACATTTTAGGTCCAAAGTTTTTTTCACTCTTCAAGTTCGGAGGAATAAACTTACATCCTTCTCTACTTCCTAAATACAGAGGTGCAACTCCTGTAAACGCAGCCATTTTAAATCAAGACAAAGAAACAGGTTTAAGTCTCCAAAAGATGGCACTTGGCATGGACGAAGGTGATGTTCTTTTTCAACAAAACATAACGCTTACAGGAACAGAAACCGCAGAATCATTGCTCAACCACTGTGCCCTACATGGAGCTATTGCAATTACTAATTTACTAAGAACTATCGCAAAAACAAATGCACTACCTGCCGCTGTTAAACAAGAAGGTCAAGCAAGTTACTGTACCATAATAAAAAAAGAAGACGGAAAAATTGACTGGAGTAATTCCGCAGAAGCAATCGATGCACAAATAAGAGCATACACTCCTTGGCCACAATGCTACACGATTGCAAATGGACAGCAACTTAAAATTCTAAAAGCGGGTGCAGCAACAAAAATTGCAATCCAAGACAACACCGTTCCTAAAAACACATCTGCTGTTCCCGGAACAGTACTCGATTACAATAAACAGCGTGGTATTCTTATTCAAACAGGAAACGGTGTTCTTATTGTTACAGAACTACAATGGCAAGCAAAAAAGGCAATGGATTACAAATCATTTATGAACGGTTCCAGAAATTTCATAGGCTCTGTTCTAGAATAAAATACAAAAAAATGGTAAGGTATGGACATGAAGAAACTCAACTTTGACAAAGCGAAAGTCGAATACGAAAAACAAATTGAAGGTTTGCGTAATGGCGGAAAACCACTACTTGTAACCATTATTTTAACTTTCCTCGTAATGATTGCAGTATGTCTTGCTGTATTTTTTGGTTCAGTACAGGGAAAAGAACAAGTTATGGTTCCCAATGTTATAGGAAAAGACTTAACTACAGCGCTTTTACTTTTACAAAAAAATGAACTGTATGCAAAAATTCAGTTGCGCTATACCGACTTACCTGGTAACGAAAACACTATTCTTGAACAAGATCCTAAGGCAAGTTCAATTATTAAAGCATATCAGCGCGTAACAATTACCGTTGACCGTGGTGTTGCGCTCGACCATCTTGAAGATTATGTCGGACAAGACATTTCAAATGTTCGGTCACGGCTGCAACTTTTGTTCAGCAGTGAAGCATCAAATGTAAATGTTATGGCTCCCGTCTACACAAAAGATTCTTCAGAAGCAGGAACAATTCTTGCACAGTATCCCGATGCAGGAACTATTATTACTCCACCTATGAACATTCGCTTTGTAGTAAGTAGCGGAAATCAAACCGAAAAGGTTACTGTTCCTAATGTAGAAGGAAATACAATCGCTCAGGTTTTGCGCGCAATGCCTTCTGCAAAAGTTGTGTTCGATTTTACTTCACACATTGCAAGTGAATCAGAAAAAGCCGGAACAGTTACTTCTCAGTCTTCTGCAGACAAAGAAGTTGAAGCATTCAGTCACATTCCTGTTGATATTGCAATTGCCGCTGTTACAGAAGAATCAACAAATGTAAGTGGCATTTTCACTTACGATGCACCAGAGTATCCGTATGCAGTTCCTATGCAACTTGATGTTAGAGACAGCGAAGGAAACATTACAAGCCAAGTTCAATTTGTTCATCCTGGCAAAACAGTAACAGTTCCCTTCACTGCTAAAAAAGAATCTACTTTGATTTTCTCAATTCTGGGTGAAGAAAAAACACGCCAAATTGTACAGTAAGCAGAAATTATTTTTTGACTTCTACCGAACCGTCGGCATGTGCTATAAAAGCAACAGGTCGCAGTTTGGTAAAGAAGCCGCACTCTACAACGCCTGTAATTGCATCAATAGCATCTTCTAAAGCAACTGGGTCAACAGGTTTTTCCCAAAGACAATCGACAATCATATTTCCATTATCTGTAATAACAGGACCAGCTTTTCTAACACCTTCACGAACAGTACAACTTGCTCCTAACTTTTCCAATTCGAGAATTACTCTGACACGAGCATCAGCAATAATTTCGACAGGAAGCGGAAACTTTGTTCCATGAGAAGTAACTGCTTTTGATTCATCTGCAACAATTGCATATTCCCGTGAACTGTAAGCTGTAATTTTTTCGCGCAACAAAGCAGCTCCACCGCCTTTAACCAATGTGTTATCTGGACCAATTTCATCTGCGCCATCAACAGTTAAATCAAGTTGTCCTGCAATAGCACGATCGTTAAGCGTAAAGACAGGAATACCAAGTTCTTCACAAGCAAGCGTTGTCTGAAAACTTGTAGACACAGCTTTAATATCTTTAAGCGTTCCATCTCCAATACGTTCGGCAAGACGTTTAACTGCTGGCATAGCAGTAGAACCTGTACCCAAACCAATTTTCATTCCACTGAAAATTTTTCCATCTTTAATCAGTGAATCAATTGCATAAGTTGCCGCAAGAACCTTCTGTTCATTCGTTGTAATCATTGTATTCCACTCCTGTAAACAAGGCAAATTGTTCCCAGCCCTGATATTTCAACATTTCATAACCGTTGCACACTTTACATCCTGCTTGAGAAGCACGCGCCATAACGGGAGTTACCTCGGGCACATACACTATGTCAAAAACTTTTTCTTTTCCCGTAAACTCATAAAAATAAATAGGATCATTTGTTTCATCAGCAGGCAGTTTTGCATTCATACCTTTTGAAGTTGTTTGAATAATAATATCATTAAAACGTTTTAACAAATGCACAGAATCGGGACCAAGTGGTGCATATTTAAATCCAAACTTTTCTGCAAGCGAGCGTGCCTTACCAACCGTTCTGTTAAAAACACAAGCGTTACCATGCAATTTTTTTACCGCATAAGCAATCGCATGAGCAGCACCGCCAGCACCAATGATAGAAACTTTTTTTCCACGCAGATTTTTTAGACCTGTAAACTCAAGAAGCGAGCGCTTAAAACCAGACCAGTCTGTATTGTATCCATACCAACTGCCACCTCTTTCAACAACAGTATTACAAGCACCAATTTCTGCAACATGTTCATCAACAGAATCAAGATAACCTAAGACACTTTCTTTATGAGGAATAGTTACCGAAAAACCTTTGACACCCAGTTGTCGCGCTAGAGGAAAAACATCTCCTATTTTTTCTGAACGAAGGGGAACATAAACCGCATTCATGTTATGCGCACGATACGCAGTGTTATGTAACACAGGACTCGATGTTGCAGTTAAGGGCCAACCTGTTATGCCGTAGACCGTAGTGTTAGTATCTATTGTTTTAAAGTGATAGGTTTCATTTAATGTAATTGGATCAAAGTGTGCAAGATTTGCAACATTTGAAGCAAGTTCTGGTGCACTGGTAAAAGTGAGATAGTTTTTTAATTTTGCAGAAAGAATTCGAGATGGTGAACCCAAAGGACCCATTGCAATTAAAATGTGATCATGATCATTCATCTGTTGGGCTTCGGCAAAAAGTTTTGTTATATCAGACAGTGAATGAGGCATAAAAGCTATTTTAGGAATTTCGTAAGAAGTGGTACGCAAAGAGCGAAGTCTTTCTGTAATGTTTGCAACAGGACCGTCCATACAGTGAACACTTCGTATAATTTTTGTACCGAAAGCAAGTGCCACATCTTGTAGTGACGGAACTCGAAAATCTTCTTCAAAATCTACATAGTCAAAAGTTTTTGTATTCTCTTCACCAGCAAAAGAAAGCGCTCTGGCAAATAAAACAGTACGGGCTGCTTCGCCTTCTCTAAACTGACCACCATCGACCATGCGGCGTAAAGTAAGAATACAAGGAAGACCTGCCATTAACGGAAACTTACGAATCAAAAGTCGTTCATCATCATCAAGAAAATCAGCACGAAGTTCAACGACATCAATTGAAGAGCGATACTTATTTACCAGAGCAAGGTCTTCTAAAAGCGTCTTACCCGTAAGTGTAAGACAGATAAGCGGTCTATCCATAGCCCTATCTTACCACATTTAACAGGTAAGTTTCAATTGAAATCGAGAGGGAGTTTTGTCTTACGAATTTTTAAGGCAGGACCTATAAGAATATCTTGGATTTCTCCAGAAGCAAGTCTAAGACGAACTTGTGCCTCTGATGTTTTTTTGTCTAAAATTTCTAAAGGGTATCCACGCACGGCAGGAAGTTGGGGGTCAACAAGAATTTCCAAAAGTTCTTGAGTTTGAAGAGCTGTTTCTACAATGTGCATTTTTCCTACATAATCCATACCAGTTGCTTCTCGTCTCTCAAAGCGAACACAATCTGGATTAAGTTGACTTTCACTTACTATAATGCGCCGCTCAAGACGTTCTGTTAGAATTTCTTTTTGATCTGATGTGGTAGATAAACTTGCAAGTTTTTTTTCTAACTGACTAAGAACGGTTTTACTTTCATCAAAAGCAGAATCTGAAAGCGAAGGTTCAATATGTAAGACAGAAGGTTCTTGTAGCGAAGGCAAAGGCAACACTTGCGTCTTACGATTTGAAACACTAACTACACCTACTTCATCGAGATGAATCTTTTGCAAAACTTCTTCAGCTTCTTCATCAGAATTAAAGTCGAACAAAAAAACCCCAGAGGCAAGTTCTTTTACCACATGACAAGAAAGTTCTGGTGTATTTAAAATAACTGCACTCATTTTTTGAGAAACACAAAGAACATAACCTTTATACAACATAACAGAAGTATAGGCTGCATACCATTCTTCTACACTAACGCGAACCGTCTGCGGAATTTCATAACGACAAAAGCGCGATAAAGTTTCAAGAAGCGTTTTATCAGTAAAGCCACGAGCAAAGGCTCTAAAGACAGAATGTTTTTCAATTGCATAGGTCATTGCAACGTCAACTTGCTGCAAAGAAAGACACTGAACAAGCGGCAACAATTGTTCTAACGAAAGTCCTGGCATAAGTGTTACTCGACCAGAGGCATCTATTTCCATAACACGAACATCACTTACAGAAACTGCATTCGCCAAAGCGTCAGAAAAAGGTGCATAAAGCGCTTCTCCCTTAGCATCTTGTCCCACCTGTTGAACAATACCCATAACAATACAAGAGTCAACACAAGAAGCAAAAGAAAAATCAGAACTAACATTTTCAGAATTACGAAGCAAAGTAGCAAATCTTCCTGTAGAAAGTGTTGAGCCTTGTAATTCTTGAAGAACCTGACACAAACGAACCAAAGCTTTTCGAGAAAGACCTTGTTCAGGAATTGAAGACAAAAGCGTTTGAATACTTTGAGCTTTAACACGCAAATCGCTTCGTGACAAATGACCACTTGATGCAGCTGCAACATAAGAAGAGCGAACCAAAGGATTCATGCGTGAAAACAAAAGCAAGCGATCCCAATCAACACTTATTTCTTTTTCTTCCTGATGAAAGAGCGAAAGTTCACAAAAAGCTTTACACAAAACACTCAGTGCAGGAACAGTAGTATACAGTTGAGACAAATCGTCAACTGTTTTTTTCTTAAAGGAACCATCAGCTTTACAACAATCAGGATGACTAAAAACATAGTTCACAAAAGAAGCTAAAAGTGCATCGGTAAGAACATAAAAACCATTTTGTTTTACCGGCTGAACATTTTTACAAGCAAACAAAGTATCAAGTGAAAGAACAGGAGCAAGAGCATCATCTAACAAAGGGTTTACCGCATAAACACCATCTCGTTCATTGCGCAGACGGAACAAAACTAAGCGTTCTTCCAAATTAACAAGTCGTTCATGCAAAACAGAAGCAAGCTGAGTGTCAGCAAACAAAGCAGAAAGTTTTTTTTCTGTCATTCCCGAAATAAAACTTACACACGAAACAATTTGTCTGTCTTGGGTACACAAAAGCGACACAATGTTTTTTTGAATTTCTTCTTTACGCAAAAAGGAACTAAGCGTTTCAATAAGTTTCTGTTTATTGTAGGGAGTTTTTATCATTCCCAAATAAGTGTGCATGATAGTAAGAAATTGATCGTCGGGCAAAAGTTCAAAGTGTTCGCGCCAGGCAATTACCCGTTTTGTTCTTTCACTCAATTCCATTGCATACCTCACACAAAGATTCTTCACCTGTGTATCTGACAATACGATATGAATATCCTTGTTCAGCAAGAAACTTTTGTCGATTATTTCCAAAATCTTCTTCTACAGAGTTGCGTGTAATGAGCGTAAAAAAGCGTGCAGTTCTGTCTTTAGGTCGTAAAATTCTTCCCAAGCGTTGCGCTTCTTCTTGACGAGAACCAAAAGTGCCACTTAACTGAATTGCCATACTTGCATCAGGAAGATCTATTGCAAAGTTTGCAACCTTACTTACAACAAGCACACGAATTTCTCCCTGACGGAATTGAGCATACAGTTTGTCACGATCGGCAGTTGAAGTTTTTCCGGTAATAAGCGGAGCATCCAACAGTTGTGCAACTTCATTCAACTGCGTAAGATACTGTCCTATTACTAAAATTTTATCTTCAGGGAAAGCATTTACCAAATTTTTTGTTAGCAAAAGTTTTTGTGGATTCTCGCTTGCAATACGATGTTTTTCTCGAACACTTGCAACGGCATACTTCAATTCATTTTCTGCAGGCAAATCAAGACGCATTTCCACACATTCAGCACTTGCAATCCAACCAGAATGTTCAAGTTCTTTCCAAGGAACATCATAACGCTTAGGACCTACAAGCGAAAAGACATGACCTTCACATCCATCTTCACGAACCAAAGTTGCAGTAAGACCTACACGACGAACTGTTTGTAATTCTGCAACAACTCTAAACACTGGAGCCGGAAGCATGTGCACTTCATCGTAAATAACAAGTCCCCAATTGTTCTGTCTAAATAAAGAAAAGTGAGTATAAGGACCTTCTTTATCTGCTCGCCATGTTAGAATCTGATATGTCGCAACGGTAACAGGTAAAATGTTTTTTTCTTCACCTGTATATTCTGCAATTTGGTCTCGAGTAAGTGTTGTTTTATCTAGTAGTTCGTCTATCCACTGATGCACTGCAGAAATGTTTGTAGTAACAATAAGAGTGTTTGTTTTAAGCAGTGACATAATGAGCATACCGACGATGGTTTTACCCGCACCACAAGGAAGCACAATTGTTCCAAAGCCAGTACCCGGACCTTTATTGCCAACCAAAGCAAGGGCAGCATTTTTTTGATAATCGCGAATAGTAAATGGTAAACCGCTCGAAGCAACTTCTTTAAGCGAAAGTTCAAGAGGCTGACCGTCCTGAAGTGGAACATCATCTTTTACTGGCCAACCAACAGAAAGCAAAAGCTGTTTTACAGTTCCGCGCTCAACTAAAGGCAACAAAAAACACCAGCGCTTTTCTTCGTCACTTACCGAAACAACATTTTCTTGTGGGCAAATATATTCGGAAGAAGAAAGATGTTTGGCAAGTAACGCATTAGAAGAAATTTCTTTATACACAAATGCATTTTGGCAAACAAGGTAGACATAAGGCTGTCCATCAACTTCGGGAGCAGGAACCATGCGTATTTTTCCAAAGCGTAGCGCTGTTTCTTCAAGCCAAACCACAACCGATTCTGGAACAGGATATCGAGCAAAATCTTCGAGAACTTGAACAGCTTGTTCACTTGAAAAACCTGCACTTGCTGCATTCCACAAAGACAAAGCTGTAATGCGATATGTATGCAAATGTTCTGGAGAGCGTTCCAATTCCGCAAAGGGAATAAGCGCATTACGACACTCATCTGCACGAGGAGCATGAACATCAAGGAGGAGTGTTCTATCTGACTGAACAATCAGCGGGTTGTCTGCTTGTGGCATTGAAGTTTATTCCGTAACAGAAAATTCTACCAGTGTAGGTATTTCGCGCAATTTTTTTGATAACGAAATAATATCGGTTTCACGAGGAGAACGAACTAAAAAATGCAACTTAAGAACATGTTCTGCATATACACTTTCTATGTTCATGTCGGTAATGTGAATACCACCTTCTTTGATAGAATTTTCTATTTCTGTAATGTTGATATCATCATCACTAAAAATAAGGTGAAGTGTTTTGATTCGTTCTGAAGGGAACCACATCCATTCAAATTTTTCAAGCAGTTTAAGCAGAATAAGCAAAACTAAAAGCACTAAGGCAACTTGAACATAAAGTCCAACACCTAAAGCCATGCCTAATGCAGAAGCAGCCCAAATAATTGCTGCGGAAGTAAGACCTTTAATGTTTAAGCCCTGACGAATAATTGTTCCGCCGCCTAAAAAACCTATGCCACTTGCAACACCAGCTGCAATTCGTGTTGGGTCACCAGGGAAGAGTTTATTTTCTGCCATAAAGACAGAAAGAATTGAAAGTAATGTTGACGACACACTTATAAGAACAAGCGTTCTCAATCCAACTACTTGAGAATGAGACTTGCGTTCAATTCCCAAAAGAATTCCACATACACAACTGGCTGCAATTTTTATAGAACATGATGTAATAAAATCGACATCAAACACAAACGGCTCCTTATAACTTAAACAGAGAGAATGCTCCAACGGACTTTGCACCAATTTTATTCCATGCAATAGATTTTTTTGCATTCAATTTTGTTTTGAGTGAATCAACAGAATCCATAAATGAAGCAAGCCAAGATGCAAGTTGATGATCATTTTTCGCAAGTTCAGAATCACTGTCTCCGCGAACAAGTACAATGTTCACATAAGGATCATCGCCATACACTGCTGCAAAGTTTTCTGCAAATGCGGTAAAAGCACTGGCTGCGGCTGCAACCGCTGGAGAAGCAAGTGAATTCTGTCCGTTGCGAATTGCTGGTGACCGAAGTCCATCTGCAACAGAAGGACCTTCTTTTAGCAAAAAGACCAAAGTTCCAGGCTTAGCACCAGAGTTATGTTTTTCAAAACGTGAAATCAATTCGAGCGCAAGCATTTGATACGGCACTACAAGTTCATCACAAGTTCTGACACATTCACTTACATCAAGACGTTCTGCTTCGGCAGCATAGGCTTCTTCGTCAAAAAACAAAACAGCTTCATCTAACTGTTCATAGGCATTTTCTGCTTGCAATACAATTGTTCTTGCAGAAACCGATGACGGTCGATTCCATGCAACAGTAAACACACCGGTTGAAGCTTCGCGCGTTTCTGCTTCGGCAATAGCTGCTGCTTCTGCTTTTTTTTCTGCGACTGTCTTTTTTTCCAAAGCTTTTTGTTCTTCAATTTCTGTTTCGGGTCGGGTAACAACTACATTGCGATTTGTTTCCGTCATTCCTTCAACAAATGCTTCGCCTTGGGGCATATCTTTTCCAGCAATTAAAATTGTTTTAGCCATGCGCTCAGTATATCATACAAGAAAATACTTTGCAAACTGCTTTTACTTTGTTATAATACAATCATGAAAATTTGGCTTAAATATTTAATTGGTATTGTAATTGGTCTTATTACTGTATTTATTATTCCTTTGGATAGTGTTCAGTCTCAGGCGGTTCTTGATTTTATTGTCGAAATGGTTTTACGCTTCGGCCGATACACATTGCTGCCACTACTCTTCTTTTCTGTTGCAACTGCTGTCTTTAAACTTCGCGACGAAAAGTTAATTGTTAAAACAGGCTTGTGGACCTTTGGCGTTATTATTGCATCTTCACTGCTTTTGGTTGCTTTAGGTTTGTTAACAGCACTGATTGTTCATTTACCACGCATTCCGATTACTATTGAAAAAGCAAGCGAAATTCCAACTATTGATGTTCGTGATTTACTAAGAAGACTCTTCCCCTATACAGGATTTGAGGCACTTATTGACGGAGCATATCTTCTGCCCTGTTTTGTTTTTGCAGGACTTGCTGGAGCGGGAGCTGCAAGCGACAAAATTGTCTCTAAGCCTGCGGTTACACTTTTCGATTCTCTTAGCAAAGTGTGCTATATTGTCATGTCTCTTTTTACCGAATTTCTTGCAATAGGCATGATTGCACTCATGACTCGTTGGGCATTCAACTTTAAGAACATAATTGCAGCAGGAGTCTACACACCGCTTATCATTATGCTAACAGTAGATCTTATTTTAGTTGCAGCAGTTATCTATCCGCTTATACTTCGCTTTTTGTGCCATGAACCACACCCCTACCGCGTTTTGTATGCAAGCATCACTTCTTTCTTAGTAAGTTTTATAAGTGGCGACACAAACCTAACACTTTTACTGAACATGCGTCACGGAGCAGAAAGTCTTGGAATACGAAGAAGAATAAATGCTGTTTCATTTCCGCTCTTTTCTATTTTTGGAAGAGGTGGTGCAGCTCTTGTTGAAGCAGTTTGTTTTGTATTGATTTTGCGCTCTTACATTCCACTGCCCATTTCGGTAACTGACATTTTGTGGATTGGAGGCGTTGCACTTTTGCTTTCATTCGTACAGTCTGGTCTTCCTTCGGGAGGAGCATTTATTGCCATTACTGTTATGTGTGTTATGTACGGTCGTGGCTTTGAAGCGGGATACTTACTGTTAAAAGATGCCGCACCACTTTTGTGTTGTTTTGCAGCAGGATTCGATGCCTTCACCGCAATCTTTGGTTCTTACATCGTAGGTGTTAAGACTAGAATGGTTATTCATCAAGAGATACACAAATTTATTTAACCCTTTATTTAAAGCTAATACGAACAGGCTGAGTGTCACTGTAAGAACTAATAGTGGTGCTCAGCTTTTTTGTTGCCGTAACAGAACCATCAAGTTCAACAAAAACCGCTTCACATTTTTGAGCAAAGACTGATTTCAAAAAACGTTCACTTCCATACATAAAAGCAATAGTACTAAGAGCATCTGCATCCATAGAAGAAGAACAAATGATAGTTGCGCTCAAACACGCTGGGTCAGAAGGGTATCCTGTTTGTGCATTTATAATGTGATGATACAACATGTTGTCTTCAGTATGACTAAAACGCTCGTAAGCACCGCTTGTAACCACAGAAATTTCTGAACCCCACTGTTCAGAAAAAAGCCTTGCGACTAAGAGCGGTTCTTTGTGTGGTAAGAGTGGATTTTTTATGCCTACAGTCCACGCTTGTCCTTGCGCCTTTGTTCCGTAAACACAAACATTTCCGCCTAAGTTTATAACTGCCGCACTAACATTATTTGCTTTTAGAATTTCTGTAAGACAGTCAGCCGCATAGCCTTTAGCAATTGCACCTAAGTCAAGTCGCATTCCTTCGTGAGGAAGAAAAACAGTTAACGTTTTTTCATCAAGTTCTAGTTCCTGCCATAAAACTAACTGTTTTGCTTTTTCAATTTCTTCTTCCGAGGGAACTCTAAACTGAACAGAACCGATATTCCATAATGTAAC
>DMQP01000155.1:12559-21012 GCA_003455655.1 Treponema sp.
TTTTGCACTTTTAAGAACATAAAATAATTGTGGGCTTACAGAAACTGCATTACGTCCTGCACAAGAATTTACTTTATTTAGTTCTGAATCTTCGCGCGTAGTGCTAAAGGTTTTTTCTACATTTTCAAGACATGCCGAAAGTTGAGCATATAAGTCTTTTGTTCCGTCTGAATAAGCGTTAATAGTGCAAACCGTACCTAAGGCTTGAACAGTCAGAGCTTCTTGGCGTTGTGCACAAGAACTTGCAAAGAGACATAAAAAAACAGCAGTTAGTGAAAAGACCCAAAGTCTCATTGCCTTATTCCTCTGGGGTACAGGTAAGTTCTATGCCAGCATTGCGTAAAGTTTGATCACATCGGCGGTAGTATTTGTAGTACAACCACTTTTTAATTCCCTTAAGTTCTTTTCCAAAACAGGGGAAAGGAAGCGATGAGTCATGTGCTGTTTTTTCAATTTGATAAGAACCGTTTATGCGCCAATTATTCAAAAGACCAATGCTAATAGCACAAGTGGGACAGTTAAAGGAACAGCGAACACACAGAGCACAATGTGTTTTAAACGAAAACTTACCGTCAACAAATGAAATGTTTTGTAAAGGACATGTTTTTACACACTTCATACACTTAACACATTTAGTCATGTCAACTTTCATGAAGGGACCTTGTGCTTTTGCATACAACCATTCAATGCGCACTAAGGGAACAAACCAGGCTTTAAGTGGATTTGTATGAACATTTTCCGCACATCCTTTTTGCAAATCTTTTACATTTGCCTGAACCATTGCATAGGCATACCAGTATTCAGACTTTACCATTTCTGGAGTATGACGAAAAATCATGTTGTAAGGCATAACATAATGACGCTCTGTTAAAAATTCAAAACCCTTACGTTCAAGAATGCCTATCATCTTTTGAGAAGAATAATTATTAAAGGTTAAACCTTCACCGCTTGTCTTAAAAATAAAAGCTTGTTTTTTCTGAGAAGGAGCAGCTAGACTACGACAAAAGTTGACCATAATTTGCGGTGCGTTAAATCCATGCACAGGGTAAGCAAAGCCAACTAAATCAAAAGCATCTACTTCTGGAATAGCTTGTCCAGAACCTAAACTGTATATTGTTGTGTCATAGTCTGAAAAAAATTTTTTATATAAACCTGCAACAAGCAGCGTGTTTCCTGTTCCCGAAAAAACATAGATGACGCATTTTTTCATTAGAGTTTACCTGCACTTACAATTAAATCATCATCTTCGTGTGGGTCATAGGGATACACATTATGTTCTTCTGACTTTGAATGGGTGTCATACCAAATTTGTGCATAGAAGGGAATATGTGCGCTTAGTTGATCAAAAGCCCATGGTGTTTCTGGCGGTAAAGCTTCACAACAAACAGGACACCAAAAACCAGCTTTAAGAATTGCAAAAGGAGTTGAACTAAACTCGTGACCTTGGTGGCACTTCCATTTTAAAGCAGTATGCAAATCTCCTTTAATAACCGAAGAACTTACCAGTGAACCTCCACGGAAAGCAGCTGCATCCTGCATATCTTTTAAATCAAGTTCGCTGTCAGCTTTTGATTCATCGTATCCATGATTCAATTTGTAGCGTTCAGCATTAGCTTCATCTTTTAGCGCTTGATAATCAATAGAACCTTCAGGAGTTTGTCCTTTTGCTAAAACAGGAAAAGTCTTCCATGTTTTAGGGAATGCATCGTAAGCTTCTTTTCCTCCCCAGAAGGCATCAATACGACCTTTCTTTCCCAGACGAATCCAGTTTTGAGGAGCATTAGAATTCGTTAACAAACGTTCAATTGCAAATTTACGAATAAGTTTTGCAGGAACAAGGCGACCCAACTTGTAGTACCACAATTGTTTTGCCATGCGCTTCCAAAAGTCTTTGCTACTTTCACTTCGATAGTTAAGCCATTTGTCAAGAACATCTGAGTCGGTATACCACACACCGTGGAAATTGCGAGGAATGTTCCAGTGAGGTTCAAAGAATTTTTCTGCACTTGCACCCATAAGTCCAAAGCCTGAATTAAAAGTGTCATACCCTGTTTCGCGACAAGATGCACCGCCACCGATGTTATAGTCATTACGCCAAAAACCTTCAAGTTTATGTTCCAAATCGTAATCAACAAGATGTTCCAAAAGCACACCAGAGTCTCGGTCGGTAATCCATTCAAAAGGAGCATTCCAACAAGTGTGGAACATAAGACCATCGTTCATATTGTTTGCAAGAAAATACTTATGGTAAACAGCAGTCTGTCGAAGAACAACCCAATGAGCAAGACCGCTTTCAATGACATAACGTTCTGCTTTTATTTTTGTTGCTGAATAATAATCATAGGCACTACCCATAACAGGGTCTCCCATTCTGCACCAAGGATGATGATAATCGCGGTTACCGTAAACAGCGACAGTTGAAATGTAAACAAGTTTTATTTCTTCTTGTCTGCCTGAATTTTTTATTGCATCGACAATGTGTTTTGTTCCGCCTAAATTTACAGCAATAGTATTTTGAGGATTGTGATCTGCTTTAGGAGGAATAACAGCCGCACAGTGAATGACATAATCTGCACCTTCGATAAGACAAGCAACATCATCTGCATTTGTTATGTTACCCTGCACAAGAGTAATTCTGTTTTTACCTTTTTTAAGCAGTGATTTAAAGAAGCTACGCGCTTTACCAGGATTTCGAGCAAGAACACGAATAGCATAGTTATTTTTTGATTCAAGCAAATGGGCAAGCACTTCTCCACCCATAGCACCAGTTGCACCAGTAAGAGCAATTACAATTTGTTTATTCTGATTCATGTCTATACTGTAGCAAATTTCAAACACAAGGACAATGCTTTTAGCTCGTGACTAAATTCTATTTGAATGATACAATGCTTTTGTGTATTACGCTCTTAACTGCACGCTTTCTGTTTTTTGCTCGATTGTCATGCTTGTCATTTTTATTTCTCTTGCTCTTACTCAGAGATACCTTCAGGAACAGTCGCACTATATTATACACTTAGTGGGAACGACCTTTCTGATGGATTTTTCGGACACTTGCAGTTGGATTACACTCATTGCCTTTGAACAGACAGACTTTATCAATTTACTACACGACATTTTCCGCATTCTTGTTTTTGCAAGTTACTATGCAATTCTTTCGCTCTATGTATATTACACAATCAGTTCACTTCCGAACAAAACAAAACGAACTTGGATTCCTGCACACATAGCACTCTTTACTTGCATACTGGCAACAATTGGCTGGAGCATTTCTGTTTTTAACGGAATGTTTTACCGCATTGACGATGGAAGATTTTCTTTAGGACCGCTGTACTGGTTTGGTCAATTAGGCGGATACATTATTTTAGGAATAGAAGCACTTCTTACCATACGATACCGAAAACAATTTAGCAGACAAACACAAATCGTTCTTCTTCTACTAACATTTTTCCCTTTACTTGCAGTGTTACTTCGCTTGTTTCTTAACAACATTTCTTTTATGCCCGCTTGCATTTCTCTTTCCATTATTCTTGTCTACATATTCCTCCATGTAGAATCGGTTCAAATAAGACAGCAAATGGAACTAACACTTGCACAAGACAGAATTTCTTTGATGATTGGAAAAGTACAGCCACATTTTATTTTTAATGTACTCAATTCAATCTATGTGCTTTGTGACAAAAATCCGCAAGCAGGAAAACAAGCCATTAGCGACTTTGCACATTATCTGCGTACGAATCTTGATGTGTTTGAACACAACCAGACATTAATTCCCTTTGACAAAGAACTTGAACATGTTAAGCACTACATAAATCTTGAGCACATGCGCTTTGAAGATGAACTAAAAGTTAACTACGACATAACAAGAACAGATTTTTCTATTCCTCCGTTAACCATTCAGCCGCTTGTAGAAAATGCAATTAAACATGGCATCTTAAAAAAGAAAGGTGGCGGTTTGCTTTCCATAGCAACTTACAGTACTCAAAAAAACATTGTCATAACAGTAAGCGATACTGGAGTTGGATTTGACAGCACAAAAGAAATTGACACAACAAAACATATAGGAATTGCCAACACAAGAACACGACTTTCGCAAGCATGCGGAGCAACACTTAGCATAAAAAGCACTGAAGGTTGTGGAACTGTTGCAACAATTACTATTCCACAGGAGAGGGTTTTAAAATGAACATACTGGCACTTGATGACGAAAAACTAGCGCTGGAAGGAGTTGTCTCTTCAATAAAAGCAGCACTTCCCAACGCAGTCATTCATTCTTTTAATGATCCGGAAGAAGCACTTAAAGACGCAAAAACATTTTGTCCTCACATTGCATTTTTAGATATTGAAACACGTGGACTAAGCGGACTTGAAGTTGCAGAAAAATTAAAAAAAGAAAATAAACGCATAAACATAATTTTCGTAACAGGTTTCGAACACTACATGAAAAAAGCATTTGACATGCACGCAAGCGGCTATGTTACAAAACCAGTTACCGAAGAACAAATAAAAAATGAATTACAAAATCTTCGTTATGACATTCAAGAATCACCAAAAATTTTCATGCGCACTTTCGGAACATTTGAAGTATTTATAAACGACAAAGCTGTTTCCTTTGCCTATTCAAAATCAAAGGAACTTCTTGCTCTTTTAGTGGATGCACGCGGTGCTTTTTGTTCCATGGGTTCCCTCTTGTACTACTTGTGGGATGAAAACGATGCTATAAACAGAAAGTCATATTTCAGGAACTTAGTTGCAGACATTCGAAAAACATTTAGAGCTCAACACTGCCAGGACATTTTAATTGCTTCTCGAGGAAGTCTTTGCATTGACCAAAGAAAAATACGCTGTGACTATTGGGATTATTTGGCTCAAAAAGACTATGCCCTACACTCTTTTACTGGGGAATATATGTCTCAATACAGTTGGGCAGAAAATACTTTGGGCTCTCTTTCTTACATAAAATAACATTAAATTCATACGATTTATTGCACTTTTATTGCATCAAATGTGCTAAAATTATCTTAAGAAGATACGGTTGGATCTTTGTTTTCTTCATACAGGTGTTCTACCCAACCATATCTTCCTTTTTTTTGCCCTTTGTGTTATACTCTCCGTATGTTTTTATAAGGAGGGAGATAAGTGCAACAATTGACCCTTACTGCAACAGACGAAAATCTGTCTGCCGTAAACGACTTTATACACGAAGCCGCAGCACCTTTTAATCCTCCCGAAGCAACAATGCTTAAAGTAGACCTTGCCGTTGAAGAACTTTTTGTAAACATAGCGCACTATGCCTATGCCCCAGACACAGGGAATGTTACGATTGAGTGTTCTGTAAGTGAAAGCCCCGCAACAATAAGCATTTCGTTGATTGACAGTGGAATTCCCTACAATCCGCTTGAAAAAGAAGATCCCGATATAACACAAAAACTTGAAGACCGTGCAATAGGTGGCATGGGCATTTTCCTTACCAAACAGTACATGGATAACATTTCATACAACTACACGGATGGAAAAAACAAAATCACTATACAGAAAAAACTGTAAATTACTTTCGTGCTATATCTGGATGTAAGGCATAGAATTTATTTTTAAACTCATACATTCGTTCATCGGCAACATGCATACAATGTCGCAAAGATTTTTCGTTTTCACTCCAGTCAGAACCAATAGCAAGTGACACGGGAGCACCATAATCGCTTTCTGCACGCAAGCGCTCAACTTTTTTGTCAAAGTCTTTTTTTGAACAGCCGGGAACAATAATAACAAACTCATCGCCACCAGCCCTATAAATTTCATCTGACTTGTCAAAATGATGTCGTAAAAAATTTGCTGCATTTTTTAACAGTCTGTCACCGGCAGCATGTCCGTTTTCATCATTACACTGTTTAAGCCCATTCAAATCTGCAAAGACAACGCCAAAGGGTGTGGGTATTTTTTGTTCTCCGCTTACATGCATGTCGACACGAGCATTCATAGAGTTACGGTTTTTAACATCGGTAAGAAAATCGACATTACTCATAAACTCAAGTTTTTCCATAAGACTGTTATTTGCAATTTCTGATGAAAGGAAGAATGCGGTAAGTTCAACATATTGTTTTAATTCAACAATTTTATCGACATCAAAATTGGTTATGAACAAAACACCCAAAAGTTTTTTTGCTTGAGTAAGGGGAACTAAAACAAGACTCTTTACTCCTGCATCGCGAAGACTTTTTACCCAGACCGGATTCTGTTTTTCTAATTCAGCCATGTCGTATTCATTTTTTACAATTACATCGTCACGAACAGAAAGTGTTTCTTCCCACGAAAAAACAACTTCAGGTGTAAGGTAAGGCATAAAGTCGTCAATAGAAACATTGGGCTGACTAAAGTGAGCACAAAGAGGAGAATACTTTTTCTTTTGCGTATCCATAAGAATAATACAACTACAAAAAGCATCTGTGTTTTTCTGAATGTCGCAAATAACAGTGTTCATGCTTTTAGTAAAGTTTTCTGAACCGCGCAAGTTAATGCATGTTTGTATAACCAAAGGAGCAGTCTCTATGGAAATATCAGACATTTTTTCGCTTTCAGGAGCATGAGTGAATTCAAAAAAGAAAAGAAGGTAAGAAAGTTTTTCTGTATCTACATCAGCAGATAGGGGAATATATGTTCCGTCAGTCCACACGCCCATTGACTTTGTATCAACATACGCATGAAGATGCATTTTTTTAACAGCGCAACGGTAACAGAAATCTTCAAAGTTTGGCTCTTTGGGAACTAACTCCGAATAAATCATGTCGTCGCAATAGTTTGGACCCATTATTGTTTTGTAGCTTTGATTGGCGCGTACTATACGAATGTCACCATATTTACGGCCGTCAGTGGTTTTCTCAACAGAAAGAACAGCCGCAGCCATTCCGCACGAATCAACTAAAGCTTGAAAATCCATACTTCTATTGTAAGTCAACTTTAAGGATTTAGCAACCTTTTGAGCATTTTTTTTGTTTCATACATTTCTGAATCAGCACGCTTCATTACATCGCAAAATGACTGGTCTTTTGTGCTGTCGTAAAGAGCAAAGCCTGCAGAAAAAGATTTCTTTTCGTTAAGAGGACCTTGTTTTGTCATTTCGTCTGTAGAGAACTTCAGTATTTCTTTTTTTATAGATTCAAAATTGTCATAGTCATCGCTTTGCAAAATAGCAACAAACTCATCGCCACCAATTCTAAAGACAGGACTGTGCTTGAAGAAATTACAAATAACTTTACAGCAATTAATTATATACTCATCGCCCACATTATGACCAAAAGAATCGTTTACTTGTTTTAAGTTGTTAAGGTCACATTCGCAAACGACAAATTTTACTGCATCAGGATTTTGTTCAATCTGAGCATCAAGTTCATGAACTTTATTGTCAAAAGAAATGCGACTCATAACTTTGGTAAGAGCATCGTGGTTGGAAATGTTTTTTTCCATGTTTATAGTTTCTACCATTTTGTGACGTAGCATATTCTGAATGAAAATGTACAAGAGTGTTGCGGTTATACAAATAGAAAAATATCCAGAGTCTATACTGCCGTCTATAGTGTTTGCAGCCTGGCCAATAATAACAATAAGCGCAATAATTACCATGCACACAATGTTACGAACACGCGACTTTAATGCCATGCGAACAAACACATACAGAATGAACACAAAGGTAATGCCACAGAACAAAAGATACAGCCAGTATGAATCTCCGCGACAGAAGCGACCGTTTTCGTCAATGCTAAAAATCATTCCGTTAAAAAGCGAAATAATTTGGAAGACAACATTTAAACTAACTATACCAAAAACTGGTTTAGCAGTTAGTTTCATAGTAGATGAATAAGCAAGACAAATTCCTAAATACGGAGAAAGACAGAATTCTGCAAAGGTAATTAATTGATGCAGTCTTACGGGAACACCGTCAATGTGATCAAAGAGCACACCCAAGTATTCGCAGAATGCACCCACTGCTGCAAGAATAAAAGTAATTCTAAACCACTTGATTTCGCGCTTACTTAAGATGGTGTTCTTACCCACATCTATGGCAAGAAAAATCATACTGAGAATGGAGATAAGTATTACTACCGTGTACATATTGTTCATTACAAATCTCTCATAAAAAGTATACACTTTTTTTTTGAAATTGAGCAAGTGAAAAAAGAAGAAGCAAGGCACCCTATACAAACGCTTAGAAAAGAAAAACAAAAACTTTTTTACAATCAACACTGAACAAAAAAATTGCATCTCAAAGCATTTCAACAGACAGTGTTAAAGACTTACAGTACACCATTTCTATTGGCGCAAGTCATTTTTATACAAGCGACCAAACAATTTCTGATACCATCAAGCGTATTGACGATGCACTCTACCTCGCCAAGCGTGTCAAAAACTCCTACTACATTATTCGGTAAAAAGTCTACTTATGTCATTATTTTGTGTTAATC
>DMQP01000045.1 GCA_003455655.1 Treponema sp.
GCAGCGAAGAGAGCGTTACCGCCGTCCTGGTCGTCTGACTTTTTAGTACGGAATGAAACGTAATTTGTCAACTCTTCAAAGTTTGAATTGTGCAGACAGTCAATACGTTTGCGGTTAAATTCATTCCACTTTTCAAGGTCTTTAAATCCTTCGCCTTCATCTTCTACAATGATGTGTGCATGAGAAGGTGAGAATGAGTACCATACGTGTACTTTTTTGTTGATGTCGCAGTTGTTACCATGCTTAACAGCATTCTTGATAACTTCAGAAATCTGCTGTTCAAGCAAGTTGATTTCCTTTATTTCAAGAGGTGCTGACTGAACAATCAACAGAGTAAAGTAACGAATCTGGCGGAAGTCCGAGGGGAATTCCTTGTAAAGCATGTTGGTTTTGTCAAACAGCGGGTCACTGCCGTCTGAACGGAGTTCTTTGAGTTCTTCCATAGTGAGCCTTCCTATTCGTTAATCATCAGCAGTGCTTCTTCAACACTATTGGCAATGGGGAAATATCCCATCAGCTTGGTAAGTTCGATAACCTTTTTTACCGAACCATGAATGTTAGAAATGTACAGTTTGAGGTTCATCTTCTTGATGGTGGAGCAGATGTAAATCAGTGCACCAATTCCAGATGAGTCGATGTAGTCAACTTGCTCAAGATTGATAATGAATGACTTGACATTTTTTTCAAGCATCTTCATGACCAGCTCTTTGAGTTTGTAAGAATTGTACAGATCCATCTCACCATTTACGTCGATGATGTAGACATCTCCATTCTTCCTTATTTTAAGTTCCATAAGTTTTGCTCCTTATCACCAATTACTGTATTTTTATTACCAGCAGTGACTGGTCATCATGCTGGTCTGCTGTTCCAATAAACTTCTTAACGTCGTTCTTGACTGCTGTGGCAATGTCTTTGCCTGTTGCAGTAGCCTTTGATTTTACGACTTCAATCAGTTTTTCTTCCGAGTACTGCCGTCCGTCTTCGTTGAGTGCTTCAACAAGTCCGTCGGTGTACGTAACTATTATATCACCACTTTTTACTTTTTGCACGAAATTCTTGTATTCTACTGTTTTATCTGCACCAATAACTTCTGCCTCACCGGTAAGACGAGTGTATTCGCCTGTTGCTCCGTCTATAAGCAGAACCGGTGTGTTTCCACCAGCGGCACATTCAATTTCCTTGGTTTCGGGATTGTAATTGATAAGGGCACAAGAGCCAAAGTGGTCGTTGCTGTAAGATTCTCCGGCAATTCCACGGTTAACCCAAGACAAAATGGTACCAGCACTTTGCATACTGTTTACAACCAAGCGAATCATGGCGCGAACCATAATCATAATGACAAGGCTGTTCAAACCCTTACCTGCAATGTCGCTCATAACAAAAGAAACACGGTCTTTACGGCTTACAATAATGTCGTAGTAGTCACCGCATACATCTTCTGCTGCATCAAGGAAGACGCCCAACTGAATTCCATCGATTTTAGGAAGTTTTGCGGGAACAAGCTCCTTTTGGATTGAAGCTGCAATTTCGCCTTCTTTTGCGGCATCGTTGTATTCCACCAGTTCGCGTACTGAAATAACGGTTTTAATTGAGTTTGCAGCAAATTCGCCCAAAGTTGTTGCAAGGGTAAGTTCGTCTTCGGTAAAGAGAGGACTACCTTTTTTGCGAGCCAAGGCAATTTCTCCAATAACAGAACCGCCTGTTGTAAGGGGAACAAAAATATAACTTCCACACTCAAGGAATTCTTCTGGTCCGTTTTGATAGATGCGGCTGTCAAGTTCGGGCTTTGTAATGAGCTCTGGCTTTGCAGAAGATGCAATTTCGCCAAAAACATTGTCATGAAAGGGGAATGTTGCAAACTTAAAGTTTGTAGTAATGCGCACCTGTTTATGAGGCATGTCGTCTGGCAGTTTGTAAGGGGGAGGGAAGTCTCCTTCAAAGGCTTTAACTGCAATGACATCTTCAAAATCGTCAACTAAAAGAACAGCGGCACCATCTGCACCAGTTTTTTCTTTGAGGGTTTTATTTACAAAATCAAGCAAAGAAGAAAGACCTTTTTCGTCTGCAAAAGAAAGGGCTGCTTTTTCGTTAAAACTGCGGCTTATAGCCATAAGTGCGGCATCTGCCTTGCCACTTGCAGTCATAGAAGCTAAATCTGCACCAGAAGCAGCTGCACTGTAGGCACGGTTTGCTTCATCTATGCGTTCATTTTCTGATTTTGAAACCAAAGTTACAATATGTTTGGGTTCAAAAGTGCTTAACACAATAAGATAGGGAATAACGACAAGACCGGTAAGGAAAAGCAGTAATGCTATTACGGTTAAAGCGATTCCTTCGGAATCTCCGCCCATAAAGGCACCTACAAGGCTTACTACGAGAAGCATTGCTGCTGCGGTAAACATAGTAAAACTGACACGGGCGGTACTGCGTCGTTTAATAATAAACAATAATACAAGAATTGCTACTGCTTCTGCGGCCGCCGCAAAAAACGGAATGAACGCAAAACTGTTACTTAAATTCACTTTATGCTCCCTATCTATATTTTAACACCGAAGTAGTGAATCGTCAAGATTTTTACACTCCATTATCGGCAAAAATTCACTATTTGAACATATCTCGAAGCATTTTCTTTTTGTTGATATGATTTAAGATTCTTTTAAGTAGATTGGGGCTGTAGTCTGCAATAAACTCTTCGGTAGCCTTGTCTAAGCTAAAGTCGTTACCGAATTTTTGTTTTAGTTCATCCCAGTATTTGATAAGAAAGACATAAAGGTCGCATTTGGTTCTGCCCTTAAAGTGACGCATTAAGTGGTGACTGTCTATTGCCTGAATTACGGGAAGAAAAACTTTTTTGTACCAAGACAGTACGGCATCTTCAAAAGAAATTTCTTCTTTAATGCCCATGTTGATGTAATACTTGTGGCTTAAAATGTGATTGTATATGACATCGTATTTACCGGGTGTGGTAAAGTCTAAAATCCAACAGTCAGTTATGTCTCCAAAATTGGTTTCTGCGTAGAACACTCTTTTTTCGTAAGCAATGACTTGTTTTATCATTTGTTCAAGAGAACTTTCTGGTTTAAGTTTTATTTCGCTTTGGAGGCTTACGACTTCTGCATCTATAAACTCAACGCCACGAGCTTTTGCTACAGAAACACGGTGATTGCCGTCACGGACAAAGTACAGTCCTCCTGCTTCGTAGAGGCTTATAGGGGGAAGGTCAATGTTTTGTAAGTGAGCCATGTCTATGTGTTCCCAACGGCTTTTAAGAAAATTGCTCTTGGGGAAAAAATGATTGTCAAAATCTTGGTAGCGACCTTCACTTCCTGCAATAAGGGCTACTGGTACTACTTGCATTCCCTTGTAGACTTCGTTTTCTGGGCGCAAGAGTTTTTTTATGTCTGTAAAAGAAATAAGCGTTGCTTCTTCTGGGTTGAGGATATGTTGTATTTCGTTAAACCAAGCTTTGTTACGAGCTTTGGCAAAATCTTCATTGGTTTGCGTTGACAGATATGACTGCATCGAAACGGTCTCCTTTGGTTTTCTCTTGGGGAAGTGCCGGATTAAAATTGATGATGACTCGGCTGTATGCGTTGACGACTGTTGTTTGATGGCTTACGGTTGTACGTTCTGCCTGTAAGTCGTACAAATGAATATGACCGTGCACTAACAGTGCAGGTTTGAACTTTTTTATAAACCAGTTAAAACATTCAAAGCCTTTGTGACAAGGGTCTTCTCTGTCATGTATGTGACGGGGGGAAGCATGAGTTAAAAAAACATCACAGAAGCGACCGTAGCGAATTTTATTCCACAGTAGTTTCGGTGCCATGGCTAAAAGCTGAAAGAACATTTCTCGGTTTGTGTACTGGTCTTCTCCGTTGTTGTAACGAATTGAACCAGAAACTCCTGCTACTAAGAGGGGAGTCTTTTTTCCGTCGGGTAAGGTAAACATAAGATTTTTACATGCTAAAACTTTGTTGCTTACATAATCGCCACCGTGACTGTGCTGCATGGTTTCGGTAGCACTGCTTTGGGGATTAGGTCGGTGGTAGTATTTGAATTCACTTAAGTCGTGGTTGCCAAAGACAAAAAAAGTTGGCTTGTTTAAAAGCGTAACAATGTAATCAACATAATCCATGGGAAGATCGCCAGCACAAAACACTGCGTCTACATCGGCATAGCGTTCTTTTGCGGATGTTGCGTAAACAAGTGGATCTATTTGGTCTGAAACACAGAGAAACTTCATTAGACGCCAGCCTTTGCAAGAATGGCTTCGAGTTTTTCTTTTTCCAAAAGCACCACAGGACGATTTTCTGCAAACTTGATTGCGGTAGGAGTAAAGCTTGAACTGGTGCAGATAATGCCTTTGTTACAGTTGTTGTTTTTGAGGTTGTCATGAACACGACGTACAACAGTGTCTTCCAAAGGATCTGTTACGCGGTGGAATTCAATAAGTGCCATTTGCTGACGAACGCTCATCCAGTTGTCGCCTTTTTGTTCTGCTGCGTACACAATACAGCCAAACTGTTTGTTTTCTGTTTTCTTTGCTTCATAGCCCAGTGCACGAACTGCTTTTTGACAAATGATTTCAAAGTCTGCTGGCGATGAAGTAAGATATTCTTTCATGCTGTCGTTTGACTGCAAGTCTTTGTATTCTTGAAGTTTTGCTCCTACATCGCGGAAGGAACGGTTTTTCGCATAGATTTTTTCCCACTGAGCAATTGCTTTGTCAATGTTGCGAGATTTTTCGTAACAGGCTGCAAGAAAGTAGCGGGCATATAAGGTTTCTTGATTTGAGTCACTGGTAGCAACTTTAATGGCATGTTCAAATTCAGCCATAGCGTTATCTATGTGGTCAACTGCCATATAGCAAGAACCGCGTTCAATAAGAGCTCTCTGCCTAAACTCTGGATCTCGCTGTGCCTTTTCCAAAGCTTTAAGTGCGCCCGAATAGTCTTTGCTTTCTCGAAGAATTCGACCCAAGTAATAGTAGTTTGAAAACTGAGAGGGGTTAATGCGAATGGCAAGGTCTATTTCTCGTTTTGCATTTTCAAACTGTTTGGCGCGGTAGAGCAGGTAACCCATTGCGGCATGAGCTTTAGAATGTTTTTTATTTGCCGTTGCTGCTTTTTGATAAAAGGCCATGGCGTTTCCGTGCTGATTCATGTCTTCGTAGATTTTTCCCGTTTCGTAGTAATTGTCTGCGTTTTGGGGATCCATTTTAGTAAGCAGTAAGTGTTCTTTGAGGGCTTCTTGTGGCTGCTTGAAACGAGTGTAAAGTTCTGCCATGTGTTTACGGAATGCAACTTCGGGAATTTGTCCGTCAAAGAGAGCGTTTTGATTTACCAGTTTGTATTCAATAAAAGCAAGGTCGTATTTTTCGTCGAGATAGTAGGCTTCTCCTAACAGATAGTGGGCAATGTAATCTCTGGGGTCTTTGGCAATAATTTGTTTTGCAAGTTTTTCTGCTTGTTGATATTTTCCATCTTTTATAAGTTTTTTGATTCCATCGATTCTTTTGGGTGAAGCAATACTTTTAATGAGTATAACAGTTACTCCAATGATGATAGAGCCTAAAACACTGAAAATAACAATTGCTGCAGATGTATCCATTAGGGTTCCCACCTTGTTATAGTTAATAGAGACTTGCCCTTGCAAGAGTATCTTTTTTATGCGAATATGTCAATTTGTGGAGGTTGCAGATGAAAAAATACTTTTTGACGCTCGCTGTCTGTTTTGCCTTTGTGGGAAGTGTTTGGGCGGGAGAAAATTTTTCTACAGGAGAGACACTCTTTAGTCATAACCGTCCTTCAGAAGCTATTCCTTACTTACAGACTGCAATAAGCACTGAACATGAACCTCGCGCTTACCTCTACCTTGCACTTGCATACGCTCAGACGGGTCAGTATCAGTTGAGTCTTGATACCGCAGACAAGGCTATGTCTGTTTCGGGAACAAACAAAAAAATCATTGCTTATAACGCAGGAAACACTGCTTATACCATGGGAAACTATGCCCTTGCAGAACAATGGTTTTCTATTGCTATTTCTGCAGATCCTTCCTATGCCAGCCCTGTGTTAAACCGTGCAAATGCTCGTCTTCAGCAAAAAAAATATTCTGAAAGTATAAGCGACTACAATGCCTACCTTGCTCTTGCACCAGGAGACAGTCAGTCTGAACAAATTAAGCAGATTGTAGCTGCCATTCAAGCTCAAATGCAAAAAGATGAACAAGATGCGATTTTGCGTGAACAAGAAGCAGAGCGTCTTAAAATAGAAGAAGAGCGCGTGGAAGCAGAAAGAGCTGCCGAAAAAGAAAGAGCTGCCGCT
Organism: Treponema sp.; assembly: GCA_003455655.1. Classification (GTDB taxonomy): domain Bacteria; phylum Spirochaetota; class Spirochaetia; order Treponematales; family Treponemataceae; genus Treponema_D. The sequence continues at coordinate 6,330 of DMQP01000045.1, forward strand.
GAAGCTGCAGAACGGAGAAGACGCCTTTTGGAAGATGTTGCCGCCTCTTTGCAAGATTCTCAGTCTGAAAATCTTTCTGCAGGAACAGAATCGACGGTTGACTACGGATATGAATCTGATTTTGAGTAGGGGGAACTGACGGTGGCCGGTTCAACAAAAACAAGCGCAACAAGTAAAACAAAAGCCTCATCAACTTCGGCAAAAACGGCTGCCGTAAAAAGCACAAGCGCTCGAAAAACAAGAGCAAAAACAAGTGCCTCAAAAACTGCAAGTTCTAAAACAAGTTCCGCAAAAACAAGTTCAACAAAAACAAGTTCAACAAAAACGAGTTCAGCAAAAACGAGTTCAGCAAAAAAAACTTCGACAAAAACAAAGACTACAAAAACAAGTTCAGCAAAAACAGCTCGAACTGCAAAAAAAACAGAAGAAATTAATCTTTTTGAAGAAGGGCCAGCTGTTCCTGCGGTAAGCATAACAAGTCAGCCTGCTTTTTATGAACAGCCACAAGTTCCTCAGACGCAAAACACAACAAGTCTTTCTACGCTCGATCCTGCGCTTCAAGA
>DMQP01000014.1 GCA_003455655.1 Treponema sp.
TGTGTATGTTGGGGAATTTGAATTTCCATCGCCAGAACCGCTTCCTCCACTTGTACCATCAGAGGAAGAACTTGGATTGCCACAGCCAATAAAAGCTGTCGCTAAAACAAGCACAATCAATGCCGAAAGAAGTTTAGTAAGTTTTCTCATAAAAATCCTCCTAAGATTTTATCTTTGATTTTTTTTGGGCGAAGTCGAGTGTAACAAGACTTCGCCCAAAGGACTTTTTCAAGTCCTTTGGGTAGTGTACACTACCCAAATTTTTAAAGAAAAAATTTGTTGGAGGATTTTCTTGTTAACAATAAGCGGGCCAGTGGCCTGTCCGCCATATTTCGTTTTATCATGGTCAGTCTAATTCCCCGTTTAGAGATTTACCCTGCAGTCCTAATTTCCCCACCTACCTTAGTTCTTTGTCTCTTTTGTTTTTATCTGCTCTATGCTATACTTTTTGTATGAAAGCAAAACGCAGCATTCTTTTATTCCTCGGTCTGTTTCTTTGTATGCACTTACCTGCACTTGAATGGACAAACGGCAGCATGAATTACAGTATCGGCGAAGAGGTAAAATCTCCTGTCGAAGGCATAATAAAGCAAATCGGCAATGGCGGACTTCCTGAATGTTTTTCAAAAGATACGGTCATCATCGAATTTTCAAAATCATATTATTACGATGGTCAAAAGCAGACGGGAACTTATCAACTTATTCTTTCTGGACTTCAGCTTTCTGTGCAGAATGGTTTGCGTGGTGCTCGTGTTGCAGAAAACGATGTGTTAGGAACTGCAGTTTCTTCTCCGTTAATGATAAATGTTCGTTCAAAAGATTTTGATGTCTACCTTGTAGATTCAGCTCAAAAGTATGCAGAAAAAGAAGACGGCTGGTACTACTTCGGAGTGGGCATGTTTCTTTCTAGTTCTCCCAAGTTTTTAGAATATCAACCAATTTCCTCTAAAACAGATGAGATTGAATTTTGGGATTGTCCCGATACGCTCGAGAATTTATATGTAAATCATCTTGAAGGTATGGATTCAGAAAATAAAAAAGTCTTTATGAGTTCTTTTCCCCAATTTCGAATTTGCATAAAGACACAACTTGATTCCTATCCTGTTTCTAAAACGCAAAGTTCAATAACAGAAGGTTTGCTGATTGATAAGTATTTTTCAAATTGTCCGACAATACTTCAGTTTTCATTTGATGAACTTCCCATGCGCTTGTATTTTCAAGATGGATTCGATACCTATCTTAAAGATGAATACACTTTGGGCAATGACATCTATTTGTATATGACTGTTGTTCTCTTAATGAACGGAGAGTATTACTGTTATGTTCGTGACTTCACACTGCTTTCGCCAGAAGAAAATGTTCAGGAACGTATACAAAAAATGAAACAGAGAATTGGTGAATAAAATGGAAGAAGCAACAAGATTTGATGGAATTATTCTCGATGTAGATGGAACTATTTGGAATACAACAGGTATCGTTGCTGTTGCATGGAATAAAGCAATTGATGCAAGTGGCTTCAGTGCTCGCAAAGTAAATGCAGATATGTTGCAAAAAGAATTCGGAAAAACAATGGATGTAATTGCTAACGACTTGTGGCCAAATCTTTCGCTTGAACAAAGAGAACAACTTATGTCTTACTGTTGCACCGAAGAACAAATTGCCTTAAAAGAAAATCAGTTAGACATTATGTATCCCTCGGTAAAAGAAACAATTGCAGAACTTTCTACATCAATTGATTTTTTTATTGTTTCAAACTGTCAGTCTGGTTACATTGAACTTATGCTAGAAAAAACAGGTCTTGCTCCTTACGTAAGAGACTTTGAATGTTTTGGCAGAACAGGAAAAGGTAAAAGTGAAAACATACAGTTAGTGTGTATGCGTAACGGTTTGCGTGCTCCTTTATATGTTGGTGACACCCAAGGCGACTGTGATGCCTGTAGACAAGCACATGTTCCTTTTGTGTGGGCGTCTTATGGATTCGGAACAGCAGATATGTTCATTGAAAAAATAACTTCATTCTCTCAAATAAAAGAAACCATAACCATTAAGTAGGAGTTTACATGTTGTACATCTTTGATATGGGTGGAGTCGTTACTACAACGGCAGTTATTATTCCTCGCATGTGTGAATTGTTTAACATCACTAAAGAACAATTTTCTTCCTTTTGCAAAAATGCTGATGGTTCAGATTTGTGCAGTCAACTGTCAGACGGCCTTATCAATACAAAAGAATTTTGGAACATTTTTTCAGAACGCTCTGGAAAAAAAATTACTGTCGATTGGTGGCATTATCTTTTTCATCCTCAGCTAAACGAAGGAACGGTTCGTATCATTAAGGCACTTAAAGAAAAAGGTTTTCGACTTGTGTGTGGAACAAATACTATTGAGGGCCATTACGCAAACCATATTGAACGAGGAGACTATCTCTACTTTGATCAGACCTATGCTTCTTTTATGATGGGCGTTTCAAAACCAAATCCTGAATTTTGGAATATCATCTTAACTGCCGAACAGGTTGAAGCAAAAGATGCAGTCTTTATAGATGACAGAAAAGACAACTGCGATGCAGCCGCCAGTCTTGGTCTTCGTGCAATTCAGTTTACAAATGCGGACGACCTTGCTTCTTTGTTGGAGGTTCATATATGAAAATTACAATTGTATGCGATGTGTTGGGTGAACCAAATAATGGAACTACTGTTGCAACTTTAAATCTTATCCGTTTTCTAAAAGAGAAGTGTGGGCATTCTGTTAAAGTTGTTTCCAACGATTTTGAAAAATCTGGCATTCCAGAAGAAGAGCGCTGTCTTTTGCCAACGCTTTCCCTTGGCCCTGTAGCGAACAAAATAATTGCAAATAACGGTGTGTCTCTTGCAAAGGCGGATCATGATATTTTGGT
>DMQP01000237.1 GCA_003455655.1 Treponema sp.
GGAGGGCAATCCTTGCAGGGGGCGTGAGAGCCTGGTCTTAGTAGACTAGGCTTTTTTTATTTTAAAGAAACACTTCTAAACTCTTAGTTGCAAGGATTGAAGCGAATGAGCGCGCGAAAGCGAAAAGGCGGCAAGGAAGCCGCCGACAGCGAAAGAGCCGATATATTAAATTTATTTTCAAAAAAATTACCATAATTGCTCATTTAGTGTACATTTTTGATTTGTCGCGTCTATATCATCTGTGTATGGCACGAAAGAAATTCATTATATTTTTGGCAACCCTTGCTTGTCTTTTGATGAGGCTTCCTTTAGCAAAAGCTGCATCAGCTACTGGCACGCTTGAAGGTTTTGAGTTTGTGGATCGCGAATATTCTGAACTGTTTTACATGCTCAGTTTGTATTCGGGAATTTCAATTTCTGCAGATGACACCGTTTCTGGACGAGCAACTTTCCGTTGTACGGCAAACGACTTTGAACAAGCCTTCGAACTTTTTTTACGATCGCAAAGACTGTATGTTGTTAAATCAGATTCTGTGTGGACAGTAACTCGTATTCTTTTTTCAAAATCACAAAATGACACTTCTCTTTGGCAAATGGATGTAAGCGACATGACGCCTTCCCGTATTGTCGAAAAAATTGCTGTCTTTTTTGGATGCGACATTTCTTATGACCTTCTTCCCGACACACCAGTTTCACTTCATGCAGAGGGTAGTAGTGCAAAACAATTTCTTGCATCTTTGGTACGACAGTTAGGAACATCTTATTCACTTTCAGAAGATGCGGGTTTTCTTCGCATTGTAAGAGAAGTTCCTCAGCAAAATCAAACAAGAAGTTCTTTTGCTTCAACAAGTTCAAACCATTTATGTAGTGTTACTGGTTCTGCAAAAGAAGATTGTTTTTCTATTGACGCATCAAATGTTTCTGTGAGTGAAGTGCTTGAAAAACTTTTTCTACTTACTCAAAGTCAATTTGTTTTTGCTCCAGACATTCAAGAACAGATTGCTCATCTTGTATGTAAAAATCTTTCCTTTGCTTCTATTATGAATCTTTTACATGATGAATATGGTATTCAAGATATTGTTCATGAAGATTTTCATTACATCGTCCGCGACGGTCAGTGGAAAGTGTATGATCTTTCTTTTCTTAGTTCTGAAAAATGTATTTCTCTTTTAAACAATCGTTTTGGTAAACTTGAAACGGTTTCGCTTCCAGGTTCTAAATCGTTTTTGTGTAAAACAACAGATTCTTTGCATGAACAAATTGTCGATTTTCTAACTTTATGTGACATATCTCTTCCTGTTCATACAGTCCAACTTCAGTACATTACGGTAAAAGATTTACTGCAGCATCTTCCGTCTGCAATTTCTGCAAGTGCAATTACTCAAACAACACAAGATACAGAATTTTTCTTTACAGGAAGTGATGCGGAGTATCAATTACTCAGTTCACTTTTGCAAACTTTAGACAGTCCTGTAAAACGAGTTCGTTATGATGTTCTTATAATTCAATATCAGAATACAGATGATTTTTCGTGGGAACAATCACTGTCAGCAAATCGGTTAAAACTGAGTGATAAAACAGATGTGTCTGCGCTTTTGGGTTCTGTGCTTAGTTTGAATATGAATGTTGTTTCTGCATTCGGCTTAGATTTTGCTTCATCGCTTCAAAGTGCGCTCAACAAAAATTATGCTTCGGTCTTTGCGGATACAACATTGCATGGAGTAAGTGGCAGTACTATTTCATTTAAAAATACAAATACATATCGCTACAGAGATAACAACATTGACCCTGCAACAGGAAAACCAGTGTACACGGGCGTAACTCGTGAAATTGTTTCTGGACTTACGCTCGAAATTACGGGCTGGGTAAGCGGTGATGGAATGATAACTTCAACCATAACAGCATCTGTTTCTCGACAAGGAGCTGACCTTTCTAAAAAGACAGGAAATCCTCCGCCTACAAGCGAAAAGTTAGTAACTACTCAAGTTCGTGCAAAAAGTGGAGAACCCATTATTTTAAGCGGTCTTGTTCAAGATGAAGCTTCTTCTTCAGAGCAAGGAGTTCCTTTACTTTCGCAAATTCCTGGACTGGGCATGCTATTTAAATCACAGTCTTCTTCTAATGCCCGAACCGAAATGGTTATTTATCTTGTTCCACATTGGGAAGTCGATTCCACAACAGAAGATGATTCTATTCAAGAAAAATGGACTGTAAATCGCGTTATTAACGAATTAATTCCGGAGGTCTTAGATGAAAAATGAATTTGTGCTATCTCCCGCATTTTGTTTATTTAACAAAGTTCTTGTGCTTGTTCAAAGTTCAGAACAGATAGTCTTTGGCCTTGTTCAAGAAGATGCTGCTTTGTGCGAACGCTTGTGCAGATCTGTTAAAGTGTTTTTTGGAACATCATGTCCTGAAATAAAGTTTCGTTCTCTTGAACTTTCTGAATTTACAAAACAAATAAGCAAAATCTTTAAGTCAAATAATTCACAGCTTATTTCTAAAAACACAGAAGAAACTTTATCTGAACAATCAGAAAATGCTGCAGCTGCTTTACTTGACAGTCTTCTTGCTAACGCATGCGACATGAATGCAACAGACATTCACATAGAAGGACTTTGCGTTCGCTTTAGAGTATGTGGTGTTCTTAAAGAATATGAACAACTTGAAAAAAACATTGCGCTCTTACTTATTCGTCGAATTAAGATTCTTTCTAATTTGAATGTGGCAGAATGTCGTAAACCCCAAGATGGTCAGTTTTCTTTTTACGGATTAAATAATCATCCGGTATTTGTTCGAGTTTCTTTTGTTCCCTCTGTAAAAAAATCAAATGATGAAGTAGAAGAGTCTGTTGTTCTTCGATTGCTTGATGTGCACCGTATGCCTCTTGCACTTTCGTCTTTAGGTTTTAAACCTAAACAACTACTTGCTGTCAAGCAGATGTGCTCAATTCCTTTTGGACTTGTTCTTATTTGTGGAGCAACTGGTTCTGGAAAATCAACAACTGCTGGTGCAATGCTTGAATATATGCACGCACATTCTGACGGAACAAAAAAACTGGTTAGTATAGAAGATCCTCCAGAGTATGTGCTTCCTGGAGTAACACAAATTGCAGTTCATTCTGAAACAGGGTTTGACTTTTGCGATGTACTTCGTTCTGTTTTTAGACAAGATCCTGATGTAATTATGATTGGTGAGGTTCGAGATCAGTCAACTGCGCAAACTGCAGTTCAAGCAGCCTTAACAGGACATTTGGTTTTGGCAACACTTCATACCGCAAGTGCTTCTCAGGCAGTTATGCGTTTGTGTGAATTTTCGGTTAATCGTTCTGTGGTGCAAGCGGTTCTTCGCGGAGTGATTGTTCAGCGTCTTGAGTCAGGTGTTCTTGCGGCAAGGGTTAGACAGTATCGGCAAACCTACAGGCGTCTTAAGGAGTGCTCATGAAAACAAATGTTCTTTTTACCTTAACACAAGTTCTTTCTGAATTATTGTCTTCAGGACTTGCTCTTTCTCATGCTTGTGACTCTTTGCTTAGTATGAAAGAAGTTGACGGAAAGTTAAGAAAAGCTACATCGTTTATACACGAAAAACTTCTGCAAGGTATTTCTGTTAGTGAAGCTTTTTTGCAATGTGAAATTCTTTCTGTTCCCCAGTGGTATGGAGGAGTTTTGTTTGCAGCTGAAAAATCAGGTTCTTTACATAAAGCATTTTCTTTTTTACACGAAACAGAAAAAAATCGTGCTCTTAGCCGTGAAAAAATTATTAGTGCTCTTGCATATCCGCTCTTTGTGATGTTGCTTGCCTTGTCTGGAACTTTGTTTTTAGTTTTAACTGCGCCTTTGTATTTTCCCCTTGCAAGTGTTGACTCTTTTTATTCGGAAAGTTTTTTAAGCATAGTTCAGGCATTGCTGTTTTTTATTCCATCAGTTTTTGCTTTGTGCTTTTGGGTTTTTCATACTTTTTCTGTTGATGAACTGTTTCTTTCTTGTAACATTATTTTGTTTTTGCTTTCTGAAAAGTTGTCTTTGTTAGAAGCACTTGAATATACATTGTGTGTTTGCCGTAACGGTTCATCTGTTCAAAAAAAATTGTCGAATTCACTAGAACTTTTAAAAGAAGGTTTTTCCGCAGCAAGTTCTCTAGAAAATCTTCATCCTGCAATAGGAATGTATCTTCGTGTTGCAGAAGAAACAGGTCGTGTAGACCTTGCCTTTGGTCATTTACAAAATGCACTTAGTTCAGCAAAAAAAAGAAAGCAAGAGTTTTGTCTTTCGCTTTTAGAACCACTTCTTATTTTGATTGTTGGTTTGTATATAGCAATTCTGATTAAAGAAATTTTTCTTCCCGTGCTGTTTGCATGGAATATATATCAATAGGAGTTTATATGAATAAAAGGAGAAACAAAAATGAAACATCAGAAAGTGGATTTACCTTTGTTGAAACACTTACGGTTCTTGCAATTGGTGCACTTCTTTCTGCAGGAATTGGTTTATCTGCGCTTAAAGCTATGGACTATGCGCGTACCGTTTCGACAAAACAAACAATTGCACAGTACAAGGCAGCGTTACAAGCCTACTATCTTGACTGCGGCAGCTTTCCCTCTTCATACCAGGGACTCTCTGCATTGTGGCAAAAACCGCATTTGCTTCCTATTCCCGACACTTGGAATGGGCCCTATGTCGACCGGTCAATCCAACAAGACCCGTGGGGAAACCCATACATCTATGCGAGCGAAGGAAGTGCAGACTATCCCACTTCAGCGCCATCAGATCTTGCATACGTCATCTATTCATTTGGAGCAGACGGAGTAGAAGGAGGAAGTGGAAAGAATGAAGATATTTGTTCATGGAAATAAAAACGAGGGTTCTGTTTACACAATGACTTTGTGTACTCTTGCTGCTCTTTCGCTTCTTATGTTTTCATTTACCGCACTCATTAATTCCCAGTACCAGAAAGTAAGTCGGCAGTATGAGTCTTTTTATCAAGGAGATGAGGTTTATGAAATTGATTGAAGTGCTTTGTGCTTGTGCCCTTCTTGCTTTATGTGGAACAAGTTTTTTCTTTGTCGCTCAGTCCTGTGTTTGTGTTGGTAGCAAAACTGCTCAGATGCAAGAAGAACTTATGCATGATTCTTTTGTTGTAGGCGGAATAAAACGAGCTGTAATAAATGGAACTGTTTCTGAGTTTTTAACAACATGTCAACGCTTGTGGCCAAATGAAAGTATTTGTTTTTCTGTTGATTCAAGTGCTTATGGAAAAACACTGTATGTTTGTGAATGGACTTACTTAGGAAAGCGTAAGGGAATGCGCATAAATAAAGGAGGTGAAAGTGAGTAAAAGACAAGTTGTAAGCCGCGATGATTATGAGCTGTATTCGATTAAAATGCCTTTTTTGCTTAGAAAAAAACAGAGAGAATCTTTTATTGCAAGACAGTTAGAAAAAATGCATCCTCGCTTTTCTACCGCTTGCAGTGTTGATTCAAAGATTGGTCTTTCTAAAAAAGGCTTAACTGCTTCTGTTGCAGTTATGGATACAGTCACTCTGGCAAAGTATAAATCGAAAACTTCTTCCCGTTTATTTCTTGAAGGAAATAAAAAAAGAACTGTGTTTAGTATGCATAATTCTTTTTTGTATAGCTTTACTGTTTGTTTTGCTCTTACACTTTTGTTTTTTTTATCTTATTTTGTTTTTAATTCTGTTAAGAAAAAGCCAGCTGTTATTGTTCCCCAAATTGAACACTATGAAAGTGAACCGCTTGAAAAAGATTTTTCTCTTTTTGCATTTTCTTCTGTGCTCGAGAAAATAAAAGTCAACTCTGGAATTGTTAGCAGCCTTTGTGTTGAACAAAACAAAATGTCACTTGAAGTAAGAAACTGTTTTCCAGAACAAATTCTTTCTTCTGACGTCGGCATAGAACCTTCTGTTTCGGAACTTGTGTATCGGCAAGACGAACCTATGTTTTCACTTTCGTGGAAACGCACTTATTTTACTGAACCAAAGCCTTTAGAAAATGCTTCTGTTTTGAGTCAACAATTACGCAATAGCCTAAAAGAAAAAAGTTTTATTCCTCAAAGCGAACTTATAAATGCTGTTGGAATGACACTTTATGTTGACGAAAAAGATTTTTCTTTGTGTATGAACAGTCTTTCTGAATTCTGTTTGGAAAACAAACTTGATTTTAAGATGCTCTCATGCAAAAAAGAAAATAGTCAGGTAAATCTTTCGTTTGAATTAGTTCATTCGGAAACTGAATTAACAATTCACTCTCTGGTGGCGGCAAATAGTCATTTATTTGTTCCTCAGAAAAAAAATGAGATTCCTTCTTTGTATGTAAGTCCTCAGCGAAACTTTATTGGAAGTGTTTTGCAAAAAGACGGGCATCTTGTTCAGTTTTATTTAGATGAAGATGGTAAAATTAAAGGAGTGTATAAATGAAAAAACTATTTTTATCTTTGGTAAGCATTTTCGTTTTGATGAGTCTGTGTTCTTGTCAAACAAATGCAAAATCTTTTAGCAAAGAAACATACTGTTATTTTTGTTCAAAAGAGCAAAAACCTCTTTCTGGATATTCAGTCTATGATGGAGAAAAACTTATTGCTCTTTCAAACAGTCAAGGCTTTGTTCGTATTCCATCAGAATATGCAGAAAAAAAACTTGTTGCAAAAAAAATGGATTGGGAAACAATTTACTTTACTCCGCAATTTTTTCAAGATGGTACTGTATTGTGTATTTCTGTAAAGCACTTTAATGATTTGTGTTTTGAAGCTGCAAGTTTTATTAAAGAAGGCGATATTGAATCTGCACAAAAAATAATAGAAAAAATGAACGGAGACACAGATCTTGTTCGTGCATTTGAATGTGCGCTTGCATATAAGTCTGGCGATTATGAAAAAGCACATCTTTTACTGAGAGGTTTGTCCGATGAAAGTTTTTAATAAATTACTACTTTTGTTTTGCTTGTTCTGTCTGTTCTCTTCGTGTAGCCAAAATGAAATTAGTCCTCCTTATGTTATTACTCAAAGCTCTGTTCGTGTCGGAAAAAATGAACCTTCGTATAGCATTGCTGGTGCTCATGTTTTTATTTCGAATGTAAGTAATAAAACAATTCATTCTCTTACGCTTTCTTTTCTTTTGTTTGATCCTGATGGAGATTTTTGTCTTCCTTTGGGAAAGTGTGTTGAGTCAGAATGTCTGCAAAAAATTAAACCCTTTCAAACTAAAGAAATTGTTCTGAGTCTTGATTCTGCTTTAGGAGGACATATTCATTCTTCGTATCAGTTAGGGAATGTTTTTGTTAAGCGAGTTGCCTTTTCTGACGGAAGCGTATGGAATGATCCTTTTGGATTGTATGCTGAATAGGAGGTGAAAGATGAAAAATGTTTTTGTATGCTTTGTCTTTGCTTTCGTGTCTGCATTGTCTTCTTGTTCCCTGAGTGTTATTCAATCAAATGAAAATATGCGTTTTGAAGAAGAAAGAAAACTTACCTTGGTAATTTACATGGCTGCGGATAATGATTTAGAGTCTGCTGCTTTGGAGGATCTAAACGAGATGGAAGTGGCTGTGCTTGATCCAGAAGTAACAGTGCTAGCTCTTGTTGATAGAAGTTTAGGCTATGATGTAAGTGATGGAAATTGGTCTTGCAGTCGTTTATATGAAATAAAGCATGACGCCAAGGGATTAAACCGCACTCTTGTTTCGGAACAACTTTCCTGTTCGGAGTTAGGTCTTAATCTGTCATCTGACAAAGAACTTGATATGTCAAAAAAAGAAACACTCAGCGGACTTCTTTCATATTCGCGTCGTGTTTTTCCGGCTGAACACTATGCGCTTGTAATGTGGGGACACGGTACAGGCTGGCGTGGTCTTCCCTTAGAAAGTAGAAAAAATAATTCAACTGGAGTAAGAGCTTTTGCTTTTGACGATACAAGTGGAAGTTACATGCCTCTTTGTATTTTACGACAAGCTATTGAAGAAGGAATGAATGGCACTAAACTTGACTTGATTGGTTTTGATACTTGTTTTGGCGCAGAACTTGAAGTGTGCTATGAACTAAAAAACTGTGTGAACTTTCTTTGCGGAACAGAAGGTCTTTCGCCGTACTCAGGGTGGAATTACACAAGGTTGCTACAAAGTCTGTCGCAAAATGGCGTAGAAGATTTAAAAGTCTTTTTCAAGAATGAGGTGAGCACAGAAACTTCTTTTTCTGTAGTGTCACTTTCCCATATAGGAGAACTGTTTGCTTCGTTTGATTCGTTAAGCACTTGTCTTTTCGAATATATAGGCAGTGATGGGGATGCATTAAAAAAACTAATAAAAAAGACAGGCTTGCTTGCTGTTCCCCATGCAAATTCTGAAGCTTATATGTCAATTGATCTTTTTCTTCGTGAGCTTGAATTATTGTATCCGCACATTTCTGAAAAAATTCATAGTGTGCAAATGCATTTACAATCTTGTGTTCAAACTCATGCTGCTGACGGTCATATTCCTTTGGGAGTGTATGTTGCAGATGTAGATGCATCAGGTTCTTTTTCCTCTCAGTTTCCCTTTTCTTATGTAAGAGGAAGTGGCGCAGAAAATCAATGTAGCTTTGTAAAAGATTCGGTAGGTTATGTTCCCTCTATAGACGGTAGTGGACTTTTGGGAACATTATTTTTATGAAAAAAAAATTGCTTTACAAATATGAATTCATCCATTACACTGAAAATCATCGAAAAAATAGTGTTGGAGTTGGAAGGAGTTTACCATGAAAAAAGTTCTGCTTGTGCTGATGACTGCACTTGTTCTTCTTACATTTTTTGTCTCGTGCAAAAAAGGGAGTTTCGAAAATACAGAAGCAGAAAATGAA
>DMQP01000182.1 GCA_003455655.1 Treponema sp.
TGGGAGCGACAGGGATGTCGCGTCAGAGCTAAGCATAAAAGTCGCCGAGATTTTTGAAAAAAAAATCTCGAAACAATGGTTTTACAGGATGTAAAAGCATTGTTCATGCGGTCAACTGGGAGCGACAGGGATGTCGCGTCAGAGCTAAGCATAAAACTCACTGCGGTCAGTTGGGAGCGACAGGGATGTTGCATCAGGACTAAGCATAAAACTCACTTAAATTTTTGAAAAAAAATCCGGTCAGTTGGGCGACATCGGTGCTTACAAAAATTAAATTACATTTTAAGAATAAAACAACACTATTTTAAGTTTACTTTATGCTAAATTTGCAATTTTTTATTCCATTTCGCTTGAAAAAAAAATCTTGTAGCGGTATAATGTTCTTACTTTTAAAGGAGTCTGCGTAATGCAAAAAAAGATATATGTTGTCGGAATGGATGATGATGCTGTAGCAGCAAAAGTTGATGCAGCTGTTAAAGCCGTTGCAGGAGTTACCGCAGTAACTTCGACAGCAGCAAAATGCCAAGTTTGCGTAGACTTTGACGGTGCTTCAGAAGATGCCATAAATGCCGCCATTGAGTCGGTTGGCGTAACCGTTCTTGGATAACAATATGCACATTACAATACTAGACGGACATGCACTTAACCCCGGAGACCTTTCTTGGAAAGCCCTCGAAGAATTGGGAAGTCTTACCGTTTATCCCCGTACAAAACCAGAAGAAGTAATTGAACGCATTGGTTCAAGCGATGCCATTTTAATAAACAAAATAAACATTACCGAAGCAATTCTTGAAGCTTGCCCCCAAGTCAAATACATAGGTGTTCAGGCTACTGGCTACAATGTAGTTGATATAGAAGCCTGTAAAAAGCATGGTGTTACCGTTACCAATGTTCCCGCCTATTCAACCGCTGCTGTTGCTCAACTTACCTTTGCTTTTATGAGTGAAGCTGCATGTCGAACAAAATTACATTCAGATAGTGTCTTGCAAGGTGACTGGACAAGGTGTCCTGACTTTTGCTACTGGAAAACACCTCTTGCCGAACTTGAAGGAAAGACATTAGGTATTTTTGGATATGGAAACATAGGCCGTAGAGTTGCTCAAATTGCGCAGGCTTACGGTATGAAAGTTATTGTCTGTACGCGCACACAAAAACCCGACATTCCTAACCCAGTAGATTTTGACACTTTACTAAGTCAAAGCGACATACTTACCCTACACGCTCCACTTACTGCTCAGACAAGTGGTATAATCAATCGTTCAAGCATTGCAAAAATGAAAAAATCTGCATGGATTATAAATACAGCTCGTGGTGCTTTTGTAAACGAAGCAGATATTTGTGATGCTCTTACGCAAGGAAATCTTGCTTTTTATGCTGCTGATGTCGTTAGTCAAGAACCTATGGCAAAAGATTGCCCTCTTTTGAAAGCTCCCAAAGATAAAATTCTTATTACACCCCATATTGCTTGGGCTGCTATAGAAACAAGAAAGCGTCTTTTAGAAGTTGTTGTTCAGAACTTACGTGCATGGACAGAAGGCAAAAGCCAAAATGTTGTATCCTAATGCACATTATAGACAAAAGCTCATATTACAGTTATACTTTTACTATTGAAAGAATCATGTATTGAGGTAAAACCATGGGAAAAACCATAGCACAAAAGATTTTTGAATCACATTTAGTAGACAGTCCTTTTGAAGGAACAAGTATTTTAAAGTTAGACCGCGTATTCTGTCATGAAATTACCACCCCTATTGCCATAAACGATTTGGTAGACCGCAAGATGGATCGCGTTTTTGATCCCACAAAAATTAAAGCAGTTATTGACCATGTAACTCCGGCAAAAGATTCTAAATGCGCAATGCAGGAAAAAATTCTCCGTGATTGGGCAAAAAGAAACGACATAAAAGATTTCTTTGATATTGGTGCAAACGGTGTGTGTCACGCAATTTTCCCCGAAAAAGGATTTGTTCGTCCTGGCTTTACCGTAATTATGGGCGACAGTCACACTTGTACACACGGTGCTTTTGGTGCTTTTGCAGCTGGTGTAGGAACAACAGATCTTGAAGTTGGTATTCTTAAAGGTGTGTGTTCTTTCCGCGAACCAAAAACTATCAAATTTGTTCTTAAGGGAAAACTGCCTGCTGGAGTATATGCAAAAGATGTTATTCTCTTTTTGATTGGACAAATTGGTGTAAACGGAGCAACAAACTGTGTTACTGAATTCACCGGTCCTGTCGTAGATGCAATGTCAATGGAAGAACGAATGACTCTTTGCAATATGGCTGTTGAAGCTGGAGCTACAAGCGGTATTTGTCTTCCCGACATGGTTACTGTTGAATACTTGTGGCCTTTTATCAAAGATGAATTCAAAACAAAAGAAGAAGCTCTTGCTGACTATTCAAAATGGTGCGACGACAGTGATGCTACTTACGAAAAAGTTCTTGAGTATGATGTTAGCACATTGGAACCTGTATGTACGGTTGAATATAAACCTGACCAGATAAAAAAAGTTTCTGAAATGGCAGGAACAAAAGTAGATCAGGTATACATTGGTAGCTGTACAAACGGTCGTCTTTCAGACTTGCGTGTTGCTGCACAAATTCTTAAAGGAAAGCATGTTGCCCCAGGAGTAAGAGGCATTGTTTCTCCTGCTACTCCCAAAGTATATAAAGATGCTTTGGACGAAGGCCTTATTTCTATTTTTATGGATGCAGGATTCTGTGTTACTAACCCAACTTGTGGAGCTTGTTTGGGTATGTCTAACGGCGTTCTTGCTGAAGGTGAAGTTTGTGCAAGTACAACAAACCGTAACTTTAACGGACGCATGGGTAAAGGTGGCATGGTTCACTTGATGAGCCCTGCAACTGCGGCTGCAACTGCAATCGCTGGAACAATAGTCAACTCGGAAAACTTCAAGGGATAACCCCCTCTTTAAGGAGGCTTTTATGCTATCACCAGGCAAACCCCATTTTCTTGTAGCCCTTGTTCTTATGGCGCTGTGTATTCCCTGCATTACCACTGCACAGGAAAAGTCTGGTGGTCAGTACGATGTTTTAGTCTCCCCAAAACAGGAAGAAATCCGTTTTCAAGATGATGTAAAAGTTCTGCTGGGAAGAACAGGATTTTTTTCTCCCTTCAGAATGAAGACCCTCCTTGCAGAAAAGGAAGAAATTCAGTTCCTTGCCCAACAGGTTCCCCTTACATGGAGAAAGTCTACCTACGAAAAACTAAAGATGGACTTAAGCGGAGACGCAGGCTTTCTGTTTGACATACTGGGCTTTTCCGTGGGAGGCGGACTTCTTAACTTTTTACAAAGCGACTTCATGTGGGGAGGAATATGGCTAGGAACAGAACTTGCAGGAGTAATCGTAAGCGGAATTACCCTAGCCAACCATCTGCAACCTGCCGATGGAGGAAGTCCTGCTTCTGTCTTTGGACTGGGAATGCTCATTTCTTGGGCAACTCCAATTCTCTTTCTTGGCGGCTGGTTTGTTGACGCACTTTTTCCAATCAGTCTCTTATGGCTTACAAAGGGATTTTCGGTAGGTGCCTTCCTTACAAACTGGCTGCTTACCCAGTATATAGACACCGGACTCATTTACGGACAGAGCATTGTTCTTGCGGCGCGGATAGGAAGCCTTATATGCGCTATAATTCGGTCAGTGCGCTATAACCGTAACCTTAGCGAGGCCCTTTTGTTGCAGGAAAAGAAAAATGTCAGCCTTATACCCCTAATTGATCCTGTGCAGAACCAGTACGGCATAGGTCTTGTGTTAAAGCTGTAATTTTTGTTTTGCCTTTTTGCGGAAACTGTGCTATCTTTATGATAGTTAGATTGATATAAACACAACCTTTGGAATTTTTTCCTAAAGGTTACATAAAGTGAGGAAACTATGAAACAATTTGGCGGAGATGTGTTATTTTTGGATCGTTCCGACATCAACACAGACGAGATTATTCCTGCAAAGTATCTAACAGAAAACACCAAGCAGGCACTGCAGCCCTATTTGCTCGAAGATCTAAAACTTGACGGATTTAATCCCAAGACAGATATTGCGGGTAAAAAAGTCATTATTACACGCGAAAATTTTGGCTGTGGTTCTTCACGGGAACATGCACCGTGGGCACTGGAAGTAAACGGAATCTACTGTGTTATTGCAGTAAACTTTGCACGCATTTTCCGCCAGAACATGTACAACTGTGGACTTTTGGCATTAGACATGAGCCGCAAAGACATTGACGACATGTTCCGTACTTTTGCAGATAAAGACACTCAGTGCAAAATTGAACAAAAAGAAGACGGCTCTTGGAAAGTAAAACTGATTGCAGGTTCGTTAAGCAAAAGTTATCCTTTCAAACTTGAGGGTTTTGAAAAAGCTCTTATTGAAAATGAAGGTTGGATTGGATACGCAAATAACAAATACTAAGAGAGCACCTTTGTAAGCAAAAAGCACAAGCTTGTATTTTACTCTAAAAAAGTAATGTACCGGTTTGTGCTTTTTTTTTGCTTATGCTTCAACAATTAAAGAACGTTTTTTTAATTCATCAAGAATTAAAGTAACAATTTGCTCGGGATTATAGAGCGAAGTGTCTATAACCATATCAACAAAATTATATTCATTATTGTTTATACTGTATAACTTTTGGTAGCGGCGACTATCTTCTGAATCACGCATTGCAGTAAAGCGTTTTATTTCTTCAAGATCCCCACCCTCACGATTTAAAATACGCTTAGCACGAGTTTCATCACTTGCAAACAGATAGACTTTTAAATCAGCTTCTTTTAGCATCCAAATAGCAAGACGACTTCCCAACACACAGCTTTCTTTACGAGCAAGTTCTACCTGTCGAGTATCAACGGCAATGTCATAAGAGTCATCTGTTTTTGCATTTTCAATAACCTGCGCAAGGGTAAGTCCTTTTTCTGCAGCAAGTTGACGGAAGGTAAAGTTTATGAGTGTTACTCCCAACTGTTGTGACAAAAGTGTACTAACGGTTGTATTTCCACAGCCACTTTTGCCACTGATTGCAATGCGAAGTTCTTTTCCTTGGGGAATGGTGTAACTCATACACAGCCTCCTTTCTTAACCATAGCACAAAAAATGCAAATTTTCAACCAAAGGCATAAAAAAACTTTCAATTAGTTGTACTTTTTGCTATACTGTATCTATATAATGGGTAAAGGGGGACTCTCATGCGCGCAACCGACATCATCATTAAAAAAAGAGGAAATGCAGTTCAAAAAGGAGAAGCACTTACCAAAGAAGAAATTGCCTTTTTAATTGATGGCTATGTTTCTGGAAGTATTCCTGATTATCAGATTGCATCATTTTTAATGGCTGTATTTTGCAACGGAATGACTTTTGAAGAAACGGGTTTCCTTACCGATTGCATGCTTCATTCTGGCGATGTTATCAATTTACATAATGCTTCTGTAGAAGGTTTGCACGGTCCCTTTATAGACAAACATTCAACAGGCGGTGTTGGAGATAAAATAAGTATACCCCTTGCTCCTATAGTTGCTTCTTGTGGTGTTCAAATTCCCATGATGAGTGGACGTGCTTTAGGTCATACCGGCGGAACTTTAGACAAACTGGAAAGTATTGAAGGTTATTCAGTAGATCTTGATTCAGAAACCTTTGCAAAACTTATTGCAAAAAACAATTACGCAATGATGGGGCAAACAACAACGATTGCTCCTGCAGACAGAAAAATGTATGCCCTTCGCGATGTAACCGGTACTGTAGAAAGTATTCCCCTTATAACAAGCAGTATTCTTTCTAAAAAAGTTGCAGAAGGCAGTGACGGACTTTTATTTGATGTAAAGTTTGGTCGTGGTGCTTTTATGAAGAACATGGCAGATGCAGAACAGCTTGCAACATT
>DMQP01000118.1 GCA_003455655.1 Treponema sp.
AGCCGAGAACTGATTTTGCTTTTGTTGGGTCACCCAGTAATGTTTCAACTTCTGCAGGACGGAAATACTTAGGATCAACTTCAATTAAAACTTCGCCAGTCTTTTTATTGTAACCCTTTTCGTTTACGCCCTGTCCTTTGAATTCAATTTCAATGCCAGCCTCTCTGAAAGCATACAGGCAGAATTCACGAACAGAATGTTGTTCACCTGTTGCAACAACAAAGTCATCAGGCTTATCCTGCTGCAAAATTAACCACATACATTCAACATAGTCTTTTGCGTACCCCCAGTCACGAAGGGCATTAAGGTTACCAAGGTACAGTTTTTTCTGCAGACCCTGTGCAATGCGGCTTGCAGCAAGAGTAATTTTACGGGTAACGAACGTTTCACCACGGCGTTCTGATTCGTGGTTAAAAAGAATTCCGTTGGAACAGAACATGCCATAACTTTCACGATAATTTTTCATAATCCAAAAGCCGTACATTTTTGCAACAGCGTATGGAGAACGAGGATAAAATGGAGTTGTTTCTTTTTGAGGAATTTCTTGAACTAAACCAAACAGTTCAGATGTAGAAGCCTGATAAATACGACATGTTTTTTCCATTCCTAAAAAGTGCACCGCTTCCAAAATACGAAGCACACCAGTTGCATCACAATCAGCAGTGTATTCAGGAACTTCAAAACTTACTTGAACATGAGACTGAGCACCGAGGTTATAAATTTCAGTAGGCTTTACTTCTCTAATAAGACGAATAAGACTTTCGCTATCAGTAAGGTCACCGTAATGCAAATACACTTTTCGGTTCTTGTGCATATCTTCAATAGCATCTTCCAAATACAGATGTTCAATGCGACCTGTATTAAAGGATGATGAACGGCGAATAATACCGTGAACTTCGTAGCCTTTTTCCAAGAGGAATTCTGCGAGGAAAGAGCCATCTTGTCCGGTAATGCCGGTAATGAGAGCAATTTTGTTTGACATTAATTTAATCTCCTATGAGAAATTATTTGCTTTGCTAGATTTTTGCGAAAAAGAAATTTCTGACTAAAAAAAATTAGAATGTAGGAACAAACTTCATAAACGAAGTGCGAAGATACTGAAGGTTTGCAGCAGGAAAACGTTTTTTCCAGTCGAAATCAAAGTTGATTGTGAAGTCACTGTCGGCATCGGTTTCGTAGCGGTCAAGGTAAGGAGAATAGGTCTGAACATGAACACTGCTGTTTGCAATGTCAAAGTGCATAAGACGAAACCAACCGTCAGCACTATCAATAAGTGTTCTCCATGTTTTTATTGAATCATCAACTTCGCGTCTACTCTGATAATTTGCAAGTATTGCATAAACATTATGACCGTAATCGTTAACATCAACACGTATTCCCTCACCGTACGGACCACCATATGAATGGCCACACAACACCATAAAAATCTGGTCGTTTTTGCGAATAAACTTATTCCACATCGCTTCTGGGCTATTACCCTTAGCATAAATTCGATTTCTAGAATCCGCAAACTCAAGATATTCTGGACGCTGTTTATCGTGAGTTATCTCTAAATATTCATGTGTTATAACAATTGTAGGAATTCCTTTATGCATATCAAGGACAGACTGTGCCCATTCCAAAGCATCATCTGGAGTCTCAAGTTCCAAACCAAGGAAGAGTATGCTCTGTCCGTCAACATTCAAAATGCTCCACGAATCCATGCCACCGTTATAGCTACCACCATACCATTCCTTATTCTTAAAGTGAGGACTCTCGTTTCCAAAGTACTTCTTGAATGTACTCCACCCAACACTCTGAAATGGAATACGCCTGTTAATTCGAGACCAGCGGTCACTGTCATGATTACCTGGAACAACAAGATAAGGAATTAGTCCGTTCATTAGCATAAGAGCACGTGACGCATCTCGCCACTCAGAAGAAAATATACTGCGATTATCTACAAGGTCACCTTCCTGCACTGCAAAGGCAATTGTTCCTCCGTTTGCAACTGTGTTATCGCGAATGTATTCCATCTGTGCCATCAGCATGTCCATATTGTTTAATGGATACCACCAAACACCTTTCTGCGCATTGTGATTCGTGTAAGACTGAATATCAGGTATGACAGCAAGTGTAAATTGCTGAGAAAAAGCAATACCCGAAACAAGAACAACAAGTAATCCAAATGTAAAAATTCTTTTATTCATATTCCTCTACTCACAGCTAAAAGTATGACCTTGTATTTTTTGAACAAACTCATAATCAATTGTTCTACGCAAACCTTCTTCCAACAACACAGGTGCAACAAAATCCGTCTTTTTGATGTTGCTTCCCACAAAGTAAGTGTTCTGAGTAAATTTTTTTATGCGGATTGAACTGATTGTAAACTTCTTTCGCGTAATAAATGCAAGCAGGTCAAAGCACAGTCCTCCGCAATATGCAAGCCAGTAAGGAAAATGAAAGAGTTTGGTCTTAGGCTTTCCAAGAAACCTGTACACATCAAGGACAAGATGATTCATGTCGTAGGCAGGCTCATCGCAGTAGTTGAAAAGCGATAATCTGCCACC
>DMQP01000053.1:0-3509 GCA_003455655.1 Treponema sp.
ATGTATTCAATGGCCATATTACCACCTTCACTTATAACAACATCTCCGTGATGAAGCTGAGCAATAACATTTCCACCTGCGTTAATTCCAGGCTTATCGCGAACGTTAATTGCAGAACCGTCATCGCTTACAATTGTAAACTTTTCGTCACCATGCCAGTATTCACCGTAAGAAGACAAGTCGCCATCATTTGACTTATCTTCAAAAACACCTTCAATAGCTTCATTCATCTGATAGCTTACATCGAGTTCAGAAATGTTAGAAAGAAGTTCACTGCGTTTTGATGAGTCAGAAGTTGCAAGAGCTGCTTTAACAACACGAGAAGCTGTAATGTCGTCACGGGCCACACTGAATTTTGTATCAAGCATAAAACCACGGCGCACGGTGTAAGCGTTTTCGTCAAACCAGTAAACACGGCAGAAAGTAGAATCATCATCGTACACAGAACGCAAACTAGGAATTGGTATAAAGTCATCGTCTACTGCAATAATAGTCAGACCGTCAATTTTCTTTGCGCGAACATCTGCGAGGTTTGCAGAATTGTATGTAGCACTATCAGTATAGACAACTGCAGCACTTATATTTCTTCCATACGCAAAACGGTTTTGAATAATGTAGTAGTCTGTGTTTTTATATACACACTTTACAAAAACCAATTCTGTTTTGTCTTTAGAAGTTGTCCATGTAGCTTTTTCGCTTACCAGTTTATCGTTTTCGACATACACATCTATTT
This sequence comes from Treponema sp., assembly GCA_003455655.1. Classification (GTDB taxonomy): domain Bacteria; phylum Spirochaetota; class Spirochaetia; order Treponematales; family Treponemataceae; genus Treponema_D. The sequence continues at coordinate 734 of DMQP01000053.1, forward strand.
CTGTTCCTGGTTCAATAGTAAGGGCATATTCCATAAGACCAGCAGATTTTTTTGTCCACAGAGAGCAGTCCTTTTGAAGTGCAATTCCCTTCTGCTTAGAAGCAGCAAAGGCAGCACATACAGACAACAGACATACCAATAGGGTTGAAAGAATTTTTTTGTTCATCATAACTATCTCCACATATAATTAGCAAGAGCACCGCAAGAGTCATACAGTTCTTCAAGAACCGCTACATCATAATTTTTAACTTGCTCTTTATCTTTGCGTTTATTATCCATCTGAGCATAGCTAATCATAACTTCTTCTGTGTTCATAAATGACTTGCGCACATAACCTGTTATAGTTCCATCTTTTTTATCATAAATCTGAACATGAGCAAATTTATCTGCGTGGTCATAGGTAAGTGTGTCGGGTTCTTCATTTATCCAAGCAACAATAGTAAAGTCGTCAAGATTGCGATTTCCTGTTGCAGCAAGGTCTGGTGTTTTATACAAAGAAGCAACTTTTCCGTCTTCTTCACAATAGATAACTGCAGGATACGCATTAAGTACAATAGAGTATTCCTGAACCCAATAGTCTTCTCTCATTTCGGGACAATACACATGATAGAAGTTACGCTTTGCACCGTCTGTGGTACGAATAGCATCTTTTATCATTTCGTATTCAGGATTAAGAAGAGGATCTGCAGTTGCATAAGCCTGAACAGAAACTCCAGGAACCAAATACTGAACCCAATCCATTTTTCCTTCATCATTCAAAGTCCAATAAGAACCGTCCAGCAAGACTGAATCAACAAGAACAGTGTACTTTGGTGCTGTCTCTTGAACTACAGGGCTTTCACTTTCCTGTGTAACGACAGGGCTTGTGCTTTCAGACTTGTTACAACCGACAAACAGTACTGCAAGAGCAAGGACTGTCATAACGGCAAAACCTTTTTTCATTGTAAACTCCTCGTAATAAAACTTGATTTAGCATAACAGAAAGACACTTTACTTTCAAGCAAGTACTTGAGAAAAAAGAGCGGAATAATTAGAATAAAACAAAATCATCTGATTTATATGGGGGAACTCATGCTGGCAAAACGATTGCAAAACCTGCACCCGTACATTCCGGGAGAACAGCCTAAAGACAGAGAATACATAAAATTGAACGCGAACGAAAATCCTTACCCCCCGCACAAGTCTGTTTCTTTGAAAGCACAAGATGCCCTTTTAAATGCTTCTCAAAAGATGGGCCTTTACCCTGACCCAGATGCAAATCAAGTGCGCGAAGCAATTGCCTCTATGCTCAACAAAACAGGGGGAGCTTTTTGGAGTGCAGAATGTTCTGGTGCTGAACCCGAAAGTTCATGTACTCCCTCTGAACAAAACAAAATACCTTTTGAAGTTACCAGCGACATGATTTTTTGTGGTAACGGAAGCGATGAAGTATTAAGTTTTGTCTTTTACACTTTTTTTGATTCAGACCGTCCACTTATTATGCCTCAGTTTACCTACAGTTTTTATCCAGTTTACTGTGGCTATTACAACATTCCAATGAAACAAATTGCGCTTAAAGACGATTGGACTCTTGATGTAGAAACAATGCTTTCTGAAGCAAATAAAACAGACAGTAGCATTATTTTTGCAAACCCCAACGCACCTACTGGCATTGCACTAACACGAGATGCAGTTAGACAAATGCTAAAGAGATCCCCCAAAGACAGAGTCTTTATTGTTGATGAAGCTTACTGCGACTTTGGTGGAGAAAGTTGCATTCCTCTTCTTGCAGAATTTAACAATTTAGTTATTGTAAGAACATTTAGCAAAAGTCTTTCTCTTGCAGGAATGCGCTTAGGTTACATTGTCTCTTCTCCTGAATTAGTAAAGGCAGTCTTCCAAGTAAAAAATTCATTCAATCACTTTCCTGTTGATTTTATTGCACAAACAGTTGCAAAAGCGACTTGTCTTGCAACTCCTTACTATGTTCAAAATGCAAAAAAAATTGCTAAAGAACGAGACTCTTTTACCGCCTTTTTGCGAAAGCACGGATGGTTTGTTATTGACAGCGCTACCAATTTCGTGTTTGCAAAAAAAGAAGGGCTTGCAGGAAAAGATGTGTATGAATCTGTGAAAAAACAGGGCATTCTTATTCGTCACTTTGCAACACCCGGCATTGAAGATTTTGTTCGTATTACCATTGGAACACCAGAACAGATGGAACAGTTAAAGAAAATAATGGAGGTTCTCTAATGAAATTTTTAGTTATAAGCGACATACACGGAAATGAAGAAGCACTGGACAAACTTGACCCACAGTTTGCACAAGCAGATGGCGTTTTGTTTGCCGGAGATTTTACTCGATTCAAACATCCAGAAACAGGCCTTCCTGTGTTAGAAAAATTAACTTCTAAACACGATACTCTTTTTTGCGTTATAGGCAACTGTGACGAACCAGACTTTATTTCTCAAATAGAAGAAAAAGACTGTTCTGTTCAAAAAGCACTGGTATTTCACGAAGGACTTGCTTTTATAGGAAGTGGTGGAGCTACGGTATTCCAAAATGACACTCCAAACGAACGCACAGAAGAAGACATTGTGTCTGACCTTGCACTGGTAACTCAGGCTCAACAACAAGACTGGAGCAATCTTATTATGATAATTCACAATCCGCCTAAAGACACAAAATGCGACACTGTTCCTGGTGGATTTCATGTTGGTAGCCAAATGACAACAGAACTCATCAAAAAGATTCAACCACTTGCTGTCATTACGGGACACATTCACGAAAGTTTTGC
>DMQP01000053.1:3628-4827 GCA_003455655.1 Treponema sp.
GGAAAATACGCATGGCTCGAAGTTGAAAAAGCTAACGGAAAGTGGACGGTTACTCGCGCAGAATTACAGTCGCTCTAATTTTATTTTTCTACATACGAAGAGCAAATTCTAAAACCTAAGTAGTTATAGGCTTCGTTGGGGTCAAAGGCGTAACGGTCTGCTGCATAAATCATAAAGGAATACGGAGACCAACTTCCTCCACGGCACACACGCTGAGAACCAAAACGAGGTCCTGTTGCACGCGTTTCAGGAGCAGTCTCTTCGTAGTCAGCTTCCCAGTCCCAACAAAATTCTAAAACATTACCACTCATGTCAAACAAGCCAGCAGCATTTGCATTGCCACTTCCCGGCTCTGGAGATGCAGTTGAAACAAAGGGAGTTCCTGCGGTTCCTACAACATGAACAGTTGTTGCGTTGTCGCTAAACCAAGCAACATCTTCTGCAGAAAGTTCTGAAGTTTGTCCACTTGCAAGATCGCCACGCTGAAAAGTGTCTCCCTGTTTGCGAGCAGCGTATTCCCATTCTGTTTCTGTGGGTAAGCGAAAACCGTTTGCCGACCAGTCACAATCTGCAAGGTCACAAGCTAAAGTGTCGGTTGCATCACGAAGAACCTGACCGCTGTATGTGTAGCAAGGAGTTCTTCCTTCTTTTTCACTTAAGGCATTGCACCACACAATTGCATCGTACCAGCTTATCATAGTAACTGGCTGATAGCGTCTTACTTGAGTAGGCATGCGTCCTCGGCGACCAGAAGAACCTTCTTGTCCGGGATTCTGAAAAAGATAACCGTGATCGTTTGCCCACTGTAAAACTTCGTACCACAAACGGTAAGTTGTTTCGTAACGGTTCATGCTAAAGGCTTCAACCCAGCGTCTTTCTGTGTAAGACTGAACATGTTCACCAATTGTATATTTTCCGTACACTTCGTTTTTCTTTGCCTCAAGCACAACCATATCAAAATCAGAAAAAGAATCGTCATTCTGTGCTACCAGTGGCATAAGACAAAAGAAAGATACAGCTATTACCAAAAGTTTTTTTATGCTCATTTTTTAGCCTCCGCAATTTTTTCCTGCTTTTTAAGCACTCTGCGCTGCCGTCGCTCCGACCTACGACGCTGGAACGACTTTCGTTTTGCTTGCACTATAGGAGAAGCATAGCGTGAAGTTTTTGCAATAACAAGCCAGCCTATAAGTGCAACA
>DMQP01000200.1:0-13153 GCA_003455655.1 Treponema sp.
GCTTACTCATTCGACTGCATTGCGGCAGCGGTTCATTTTTCTTTTAGCGGATATTTTTGTGCTGTGGGGCTTTCTTTTGTCTCCTTTATTCACAATGTTATTTCCATTTTGCTGGTGCGCATACCCGGTGCTTGGCTTTCTGCAAAGTGGTGGCCGCAAAACTTGTATCCCATGGGACTTGCAGCTCCTTTGGGTTCACTTTTGTCTTCGCTCATTTGTTTGGGAGTATATGCTTGGCTTTTAAGGAGTAAAAAAAATGCGCTATGTTGATTGGGTAAAAAATGCAGAAAAAGCTGATGTAGAAAATTTTTATGTACTCAACTGCGACCAAAAGAAAAAACAGCACTTAGCTTTGCTAAACCTTTGCTTCGGACTAGTACTTTTGGCTTTTCAACTGGGAGCTGGATTTTTAAATCAAAGTTCCTCCCGAACCGCATGGATTTTTTATCCATACATACTTGCTTTTCTTCCTCTTGCATACTTTTTCTTTGGAGCCTGCCACTTTTTCTTTTGTTCCCCAGCCTTAAGTCAAAAACAGTACAGTGCAAGTTTAAGCCGCTGTAAACATTCTATGCGTGCGCTTTTAGTCCTTTCGGCCTTACAGATAGTTCTTTCTCTTCTATATGTTCTCTTAAAAAGACAGACTCTTCAGCAAGCTCTCTTTCGTGAACTGCTTTATCTTGCTTTTTTACTGCTTCAAACAGCAATTACAGTCGCTTATAGCGTATTTTTTAATAAAAATTTAATAAATACCCCTGTTTAATACTTCACCTAATCCATAAAAAAACACTATAATAGACACTTAGTTTTATAAGTTCATTAGTTTGGAGGTATAACTAAATGAAAAAAATCGTAGCATTTTCTTTGAGCGCAGTGCTGGCAGTTATGATGCTAGTTTCTTGCGGCGGAAAATCATCTTCAAAGGACATTATTGTTATTGCTAACAAAGAAGTCAGCGAAAAATTCAGTCCTTTCTTCGAAGAATCAGTTCCTGACAAGCTTATTGTAGATGCAACTCAGGTTTCTCTTCTTGGCGCAAACCGTAACGGTTCTTTGGTATATAATGGAATTGATGGCGAAACCACATCTTACAATGGAACAGATTATAAATATACTGGTCCTGCAACTTTGGTTGTAACAGAAAATAAAGACGGTACTGTTTTCTATGACTATACTATCCGCAAAGACCTTAAGTGTCCCGATGGAGTAGCCCTTACCGCAGACGATTTAATTTTCTCTCTTTACGTATTTAGCGATCCTACCTATGACGGTTCAGCTTCTATTTTCTCTCTGCCTATTTTAGGAATGAAAGAATACAGAAGTGGTATGGAATCTCTCTTTACTCTTCTTACAAAAGCAGGTCGCAATAATACCGATTTTACTTACTGGGATGAAGCAACACAGAAAGCATTCTGGGCAGACATTGATCAGGCTGGAGCTAAGTTTGTAAAAGACATTTGTGACTACTGTGTTGATGCAGGCTATGCAAGTGCTTCTGATCCTGTAGGAACTATTATGGCAAACTGGGGCTTTGCTGCTGGTGCAGATGCAACTTATGCAGATATCTTTAACATCATGTTCGATGCTTACGAAGGAGACCTTGTTTCTTTAAGCGATACCGAAAAAGCAAATGCAAGTCTTACTTCACTTATGAACGACTATGCAAGCTACACTAAGGGTGTTAAAACGGGTGACTCAGCAGACTACATTAAAGGCTTCGAAAAAACAGGTGACTATTCAGTACGCATTACACTCACCGAAGTAAATGCTCCTGCTGCAGATCTTATGAACATTCAGATTGCTCCTCTGCATTACTACGGAGACAAAGCTCTTTACAACTACGAAGCACATCAGTTTGGATTTAAGAAGGGTGACCTTTCTATTGTTCGCGACAAAACTCGTGTTCCCTTTGGACCAGGCCCTTACAAATTTGTTTCTTACGAAAATAAAATTGCATACTTTGAAGCAAACCCCTATTTCTACAAGGGAAAACCAAAGACAAAGTATTTGCAGTTTAAAGAAACCAACGACGCTGATGATGTTAACGGTGTTCTCCAGGGAACAATTGACATTTCAGAACCCACCGTTTCAAAAGAAAAACTGGTTCAGATTGCAAAAGAAAATTCAAATGGCGAAATCCAGGGAGACAAGCTCTTTACTCAGCTTATTGACTACAACGGATACGGCTACATTGGTATTAACGCAAAGAATGTAAAAGTTGGTGATGACCGCGCAAGTGAAGCATCAAAGAATTTGCGTAAAGCAATTGCAACTGTTCTCTGTGTATACCGCGATGTTGTTATTGACTCTTACTACGGAAATGCAGCTTCGGTAATTAACTATCCTATTTCAAACAGCTCTTGGGCTGCTCCTCAGAAATCAGATGCAGACTACCGTGTTGCTTTCTCAACAGATGTAAATGGTAACCCCATCTACACAGCATCTATGACAGAAGATCAGAAGTATGAAGCAGCCCTTAATGCTGCTCTGGACTTCTTTAAAGCTGCTGGTTACACTGTTAAAGACGGAAAGTTAGTTGCTGCTCCTGCTGGTGCAAAACTTGCTTACAACCTTCAGATTGCAGGTGACGGTGTTGGTGCACATCCTTCCTTCGGTATTGTAACTGCTGCTTCAGAGGCTTTAGCAAAAATTGGCTTTAACTTGGTTATTGAAGATCTTGCTGACTCTTCAAAACTCTGGGATACAATCAACAGTGGAAACCATGAACTGTGGTGTGCTGCATGGCAAGCTACAATGGATCCCGATATGTATCAGATTTATCACTCAGATGGTGGTTCTGCATATCACTACGAAATCAAAATGCCCGAACTTGACGAACTGGTTATGGAAGGTCGTTCAAGCACAAACCGTGCATACCGCAAAGCAGTATACAAAGAGGCACTTGACTACATCGTAGACTTTGCTGTTGAAGTTCCTGTTTATCAGAGACAGAATGGTTACCTTATCAGCTCAGAACGTGTTGACCTCAAGTCAGTTCCTGCTGATACAACAACCTATTACAGTTTCTATGACGAACTGTACAATCTTAAGCTTAAATAATTAAAAAATTTCTTGTTACGAATAAACTGCGGGAAGACTTGCCTTGAGTCGGGTTTTCCTGCGGTTTATTTTATAAGGGTTAAGACAAATGAGAAAATTTATTTTGAGACGTTTGCTTATTTCCATTTTGATTTTGTTCTTTGTGGCATTGATCATTTATGGAATTATGCGCTGCATGCCAACGAGTTTTATTCAGCAGCGGGCCATGACGCTTGCATCGCGTCCGGGTTCAAAATCGTATCAGGAATGGGTCGCTCAATTTACCAGAGACTACGGATTTGATGTGGGAATTATTCAAGGATTTTTCCGCTGGGCATCAAAAGCCATTCGTCTTGATTTTGGTGAAAGCTGGTATTTTAATCAGCCCGTTACCGAAAAATTTTCAAGCGTTATTTGGTACTCATTTGCCTTAGGCCTTGTTGCTTTTATATTTGAAGTTATTATTGCTATTCCCTCTGGAATTGCAGCCGCTCGCAAACAGTATTCTCACACCGATTACACGGTAACAGTTCTTGCGCTTATAGGAATTTCTTTACCAAGCTTTTTCTTTGCGACTATTCTCAAATGGATTTTTTCGGTAAAACTCAATCTCTTTGATTTATATGGAATCGTTAGCCGCGAGCACATGCAACTTTCTAAAGCTGGCCAATTCTTCGACATTGCCAAACACTATGTGCTTCCTGTTATAACGCTTACGATTGTTGGTGTTGGTAGCCTCATGCGCTTTACTCGTGCCAACATGCTTGAAGTGCTTAACTCTGATTATATTCGTACTGCAAGAGCAAAGGGTGTTCCCGAAAAACAAGTTATTCGTCACCATGCCTTCCGTAATACGCTTATTCCCATTGTAACACTTTTAGGCGGAACACTTCCTGGATTGTTCTCTGGTGCAATGATAACAGAAACGCTTTTTCAAATTCCAGGAATAGGGTATACATCATACATTGCGGTTCGACAGGGAGACATTCCCTTTGTTATGTTCTATATGGTTTTCAGCGCAATGCTTATTCTGCTGGGTAATCTTATAACTGACATTCTTTATGCGGTCATAGATCCGCGGGTTCGTGTAAACTAATTGTAGGAAAATGCTATGTCTGAACAAATTGAAGAAAAAAAACTTGACGATGCAACCCGCGTAAAAGTTATGTCTCCGGGCATGCTGGTTGCAAAACGCTTTTTTAGAAACAAACTTGCCATTGTTGGTTTAGTAATTATTGCGGTAATGTTCCTCTTTGCTTTTGTGGGTGGACTGCTTATACCTTATTCTCAAACAGATGTGTTCTATACCACAGATGTTCTGAAAAAAGATTTTGCTGGTGGAACATACATTTCAGATTTTGAATTTATTGCTAAGCCTGATGCAAAAATTCCCAGCGACTTACATGCAAAATTTTTGCGTGCAACTGCTGGTTCAAAAAAGCAGATGGAATTTGAATGTCGTGACGGAACACAAATTGTTCTTGATTCTCCTAATGCAGAACTGTATGTTGTTTCAAGTCAGCGCAACGAATTGGGCTTTTTCTGTAAGTATTCATTTTCAACCTACGACGAAAATACTCTTGTCTCTTATGACTTTATGAAAAACGCTTTACTTGCTCTGTCTTCGAAAGAAAATTCTTTTACTGCAGACGGAACAAAGTATCTGCTGTCTCTTTCAGAAAATGATGCCGCTATGGTAAAAAAACAAGATGGCAGTAACTATGCCTATGTTTCAAACTTAAAAATCAACTGTGTTATAAACGGCATTTTTATTACTCCAGATTTTAAAGAGGAAGCTGCAAAAGCAATTTCTTCGGGTGCAAGTTCTTTTGACTACACGAATGCTTCAGGACAAACAGAAACTTATTTGGTTAGCAATAAAGACGGACAGTACACCATTCAGCGCTACCAGGAAACGCGTGTTATGGACACTTATGCTTCTCCTTCAAAAGCACACTTAGTAGGCACTGATGCTAACGGAATGGATTTGCTTTCTCGTCTTATGTTTGGTGGACGCATTTCTTTAGTTATTGGATTTATTGTTGTTTTGATTGAACTTTTTATCGGTGTTATTGTAGGCGGATTTTCTGGCTACTTTGGCGGATGGATTGACACTATCTTAATGCGCATTGTCGACATTATTTACTGTATTCCGTCATTGCCTCTCTATTTGATTTTAGGTTCTATTATGGACCACATGAAGGCAAGTTCAACTGTTCGTATGGCGGCCTTGTGTTGTGTCTTCGGACTTTTGGGCTGGGTTGGTATTGCTCGCATTGTTCGTGGTCAGATTCTGTCTTTCCGTGAACAAGAGTTTATGACAGCGGCAGAAGCAACGGGTATAAGCATTCGTCGTCGTGTCTTTAAGCATCTTATTCCCAACGTAATTCCTCAGCTTGTTGTGTATGCAAGTATGGATATAGGTAATGTTATTCTTGCTGAATCAACGTTAAGCTTCTTGGGCTTAGGTATTAAGTATCCTTCTGCAAGTTGGGGTAGTATTATAAATGCGGTAACCGATCCTTACATTATGGCAAATTATCCTTTTGTGTGGGTTCCTGCAGGATTCTTTATTTTGCTTACGGTTTTAGCATTTAACTTTGTGGGCGACGGACTTCGTGATGCCTTCGATCCAAAAATGAAACGGTAGGGTATAGCTATGGCTTTGTTTAAGAAAAACGATAATTACATCTCAGCAAAAGAATCTCGCCGTATTTCAAAAGAAAACAGAAGAATTACCTCAGAGATTGAAAAAAGACGCAACCGCAAATTTATTCCCGAAAGTGAATATGTTACCAAAATGAGAGACAGTGCAAACTGTGTTGAATTTGATAATGTGCATACATACTTTTTTACAGACATTGGAACGGTAAAGTCTGTAGATGGAGTTTCTTTTGATGTTCCTCAGGGAAAAACGGTTGGCATTGTAGGAGAATCTGGTTGTGGTAAATCGGTTACCAGTCTTTCTCTAATGCAGTTAGTGCAGCGTCCTACCGGTCAAACAGTTGAAGGAGAAATCCGTTTTAACACTGGAGATGTTGCTTACAATGTAGTTAACACTCCCACAAGCATTATGCAAAAATTGCGCGGAAGTTATATGTCTATGATTTTTCAGGAACCTATGACTTCTCTTAACCCAGTGCTTCGAATTGGTGAACAAGTAGATGAAGTTATTATTCTTCATAATCCCACCATGTCTAAAGAAGAAGTAAAAGAGCGCACTCTTGAAATGTTTGAAAAAGTTGGCATTGCAAATAAAGAAGGTGTGTACCGCATGTATCCCCACGAACTTTCTGGTGGAATGCGTCAGCGTGTTATGATTGCTATGGCTTTAGCTTGTAACCCTCGTCTTATTATTGCAGACGAACCAACAACGGCACTTGATGTTACTATTCAAGCACAGATTCTCGATTTGCTGCGTAATCTCAAAGACAAAATTAATAGTTCTATCATGCTTATAACACATGACTTAGGTGTTGTTGCAGAAATGGCAGATTATGTTGTGGTTATGTATGCAGGTAGAGTTGTAGAAAAGGGTACTGTTCAGGAAATATTTAAAGATCCGCGACATCCTTATACCATTGGTCTTATGAACTCAAAACCTGTTGTAGGAAAGCATGTGTCTAAACTGTACAGTATTCCAGGCAATGTTCCTAACCCCATAGAAATGCCCAACTACTGTTATTTCCGCGACCGTTGTGAAATGTGTGTAGCAGCTTGCGAAAAAGACTATCCTCATGAGTATCAGATTTCTCCGACCCACGTGGTAAGCTGTTACCGTTGCGAAAGTATGCAGCAGGGAGGTGCACAATGAGCACGTACATTACCGACTTAGATAAGAGAGACAACATTCTTGAAGTTTCACACTTAAAAAAATATTTTCCCATCAAGGGTGGATTTTTTGGTGGCGTTACCAATTATGTAAAAGCTGTTGATGATGTTTCCTTTAACATTAAGCGGGGAACTACAATGGGCTTAGTAGGAGAGTCAGGTTGTGGTAAGTCAACAACAGGCCGTTCTATTTTGCGCCTTATTGGTAAAACGTCTGGAGATGTAATTTTTAACGGTAAAGATGTCTATGCCGCTGGCAAAAAAGAATTGCGCGACCTTCGTACCAAAATGCAAATTATTTTCCAAGACCCATATTCTTCACTGTCTCCTCGTATGCCTGTTGGAGAAATAATTGGTGAAGCGGTAAGAGAACACGGTATTGTAAAACCCGAAGAGTATAACGATTATCTTTCAAAAATTATGGCCGACTGCGGACTTATGGAATATTACAAAGACCGCTATCCCCATGAATTTTCGGGAGGACAGAGACAGCGTATTTGTATTGCTCGTGCACTTGCCCTTAACCCAGAGTTTATTGTTTGTGACGAACCTGTTTCAGCACTTGATGTTTCTATTCAAGCTCAGATTATTAACCTCTTGTGGGAATTGCAGGAAAAACGTAAACTAACATATCTGTTCATTTCCCATGACCTTTCTGTTGTTGAACATATTTCTGATACCGTTGGTGTTATGTATTTGGGCGGACTGGTAGAAACGGGCGTTACTAACGACATCTTTGAAAACCCCTTGCATCCGTACACGCAGGCTTTGTTTAGTGCAATCCCCATGCCGGATCCCGATGTCAAAAGAGAGCGCATTATCTTACAGGGCGATATTCCTTCACCGGCGAATCCCCCGAAAGGATGTAAGTTCCACACCCGTTGCAGTAGATGCATGCAAAAGTGTAAAGAAATAGAACCAGCTGTTAAGGATATGGGAAATGGTCACTTTGTTAAGTGCCACTTATATGAGTGAAATGCAAATTACTTTTTTGTAATTTGTTTCTAACTGTGAAAATGCCATGTTTAAAAGCGCTCAATGTAGGGCTTTAAACTTTTAGGAGGAATTATGACTATCACCAAAGAAGAGAATGAAAACACCGTTACCTTGTTTTTGTCAGGCCGCCTTGATACATTGACAGCTCCAGAACTAGAAAAAGAAGTTCAATCTGCATCTAATGCACAAGCTTTGGTGTTGGATTTTGAAAAGCTTGATTATATTTCCTCTGCAGGACTTCGTGTTGTTATTGCCGCACATAAACAGTTTGCTTCAAAAGGTGGACTGATTGTTCAAAATATAAACGATATGGTTCGTGATGTTTTTGAAGTAACTGGCTTTAATGGAATACTCACTATAAGATAATAGCATGGCACTTTTTAAGACAGGTGGAAGAATTTCTGCCATTACAAAAAAAATAGTTTTGCTCATTATTTTTACCGGTCTTATTTTAGGAGCAGTAACACTCTATGCAAGCTACTGGTCTTTTACTCACCGCTTTCGAGAACGCTATGACGCAACTATTCAGTCTATTTGTGCAGCCGCAAGAGAATGTCTTCCGGTAGAAAATTTTGACACCTATCTTTCAACACACCAAAGCGACGCTGCTTACGACGATGCCATGCGCATTCTTCAAGATTTTGTAAATAAGTTTGAACTGAACATGCTCTATGTTTCTAAAGTTGACGGTCCTGACTACACACACATAACTTACTTGTTCAATCCCGTAAGTTTAGATGGAACATACACAGCCTTCCCTTTAGGTTATGAAGAAGAATATGTAGAACCCGAATTCAATGGATCTGCAAAAAAAGTTTTTGAAAAGGGTGAAGCAATTATTCGCCACACCTACAAAACAAGAAGCGGTTCTCACATTACCGCAATGCTTCCTGTGTATAATGCTTCTGGTAAAATTGTTGCAGTTGTAGGAGCACAAAAATCAATACAGGAATTTATTGACGCACAAAATTCTTTCTTAAATGTTATTTTGCTTATTTCAGTTATTTCTGTTGTTTCCTTTTTTGCCCTCTTTACCGTTTTCTTTGACAGACAGTTTGTTCATCCCCTTAGACTGTTAACTCAAGAAACAAAACGATTTGCTTCTTCTGGTGGAGAACCCGATGAAGCTGTTAAACGCATAAAAAATAAAGACGAAATTGGTGACCTTTCTCAGTCTGTTATTCAGATGGAAGAAGACATTATTCGTAATGTTCGCGAGTTGTTCAAAGTAAGTACAGAAAAAGAACGCATGGCAACAGAACTGAGCGTTGCTTCTCGTATTCAACTTGAACTGCTTCCTACAGACTATCCGCCATTTCCAGAACGCCATGATTTTGACTTGTTTGCAAGCATGAGTCCTGCAAAAGAAGTTGGTGGTGATTTGTATGATTACATTCTTTTGGATGATGACCACTTGATGCTTGTTGTTGGAGATGTTTCTGGTAAAGGAGTTCCAGCTGCTCTTTTTATGGTTGTTGCAAAAACACTCATTGCTTCGTATGCAACACAAGGACTTTCTCCTTCAGCTATTTTTGAAAAAACAAATAAACAGTTGTGCGTAGGAAATGAATCTAATTTGTTTGTTACCTGCTGGCTTGCTCTTGTTACACTCAGTACAGGAAAGATGCGCTTTGTAAATGCAGGACATCCTGCTCCTGTGCTCTATCATGACGGAGCATTTTCTTTCTTAAAGATAAAAGCAGATTGTGTCTTGGGCGTTTTTGAAGAAACACATTTTACCGAACATGAAATAACCCTTTCAAAAGGAGACCGTCTTTTTGTCTACACTGACGGTGTTACCGAAGCAACTAATGCAAGTGATGTTTTGTTTGGAGAAGAACGCCTTATGACCGCACTCGAGGGAACACAAGACCTTGATGCTCCTCGAACCATTCGTTCTGTTCGTAAACACATAGATCGTTTTGTTTCTGAAGCAGAACAGTTTGATGATATAACGATGCTTTCATTTGTCTTACCTGCTTGACATATGTTGCAGTTTTTTGTTATAGTAATATAACATTTTAATTCAATTTAAGATGGAGCCCGAACAAGGCTCCATTTTTTATAGGGGTAGTATAAGCGTGGAGTATACCAGGCTCGATGACATTCCATATTTTTCTGAATGTGCTGCTGCAGTAAGCAACGAAGGGTTCGTGCTTTTAGAGTTACAGGTAGTGCCGCAGCATGGAATGGTTCATGTGTCTGTGGTTATAGCTTCTGCCGATGCTTCAAAAGACATCAGTGTTGCAGATTGTTCAAAAGTTCACCACGCACTACAGCCTAAACTTTTGTCTTTACTTAACAAGACAGAAGATGACCTTTCCATGGAAGTAAGTTCTCCCGGACTGGAGCGTAAGTTAAAAAACGCATCTGAATTCGCACTGCTTAAAGGTAGATGTGTTCGGGTGTGGAATAAAGAACTGGGTGACTGGCAGAGCGGTCTTATAGTAGACAGTGACAGCAGTCAGGTAACTTTAGAGCCGGAAGAAGGTGAGCGCTTTACACTTACCTTCGAGAACATAGCTAAAGCAAAATTATTAAACATATGAAGGGGGCTTGATATGTCAGAAATGGCAGACGCAATCCGCGCACTTTCCGCAGAAAAAGGAATTAGCGAGGATTCAATCAGGCAGACGATTGAAAACATGATTAAGGCTGCGTACAAGCGTACGTACGGAACTGCCGACAACTGTATTGTCACTTTTAACGACGACATGACCGATGTGTCTGTCTACTCGCGCAAAGTGATTGTTGATGGCGTATATGATCCTTCTCAGGAAATTGAACTGGAAGATGCTCTTAAGTTAAGTCCTGAAGCAGAAGAGGGTGATGAAATTGATATTCTGGTTGACCCCAGAGACTTTGCCCGTTCTGCTGTTACCACTGGTAAACAGACTGCACATCAAGCACTTAACGAAAGTTTCAAAGACAATTTGTATAACGAATACAAAGACAAAATTGGAACAGAAGCTATCGTTGGTTACTATCAGCGTGAATACAACGGAAACATTTACGTTAACTTGGGAAAAGTTGAAGGTGTGCTTCCTGCAAAGTTCCAGAGTCCTCGCGAAACATACGAAAAGAACGATCGCATTAAAGCGCTCATCTACGATATCAAGCGTACAAACACTGGTATTCAGTTAGTCTTGAGTCGTACAGACCCCCGCCTTGTTGAACGCTTGGTTGAAACAGAAGTTCCCGAAATTGGTGAACAGCACATTGTGGGTATTCACAAAGTAGTTCGTGAAGCAGGTTACCGCACAAAGATTGCCGTCTATTCAAATAAAATAGATGTTGATCCGGTTGGCGCTTGTGTTGGTCTTAAGGGTGTGCGTATTCAGGCAGTAATTCGTGAACTTGAAGGCGAAAAAATTGATGTACTCCGTTATGACGAAGATCCTCACGAGTTCATTAAAAATGCTCTTTCACCAGCAGAAGTTAAGCGTGTTGTTATTCTTGACCGCGATAAAAAAGAAGCTCTTGCAATTGTTGCAGACAGTCAGTTCTCTCTTGCTATTGGTAAGCAGGGACAGAATGTTCGTCTTGCAAACAAATTGTGTGACTGGGCTATAGATGTTAAGACAGAAGATCAAGTTGCAGATATGGATTTGACCGAAGTAGATTCACGCAAAGCAGCAGAAACCTTGTTTACCGATCAGACTCCTTCTGAAGATGTATACGAAGAAGTTACGAGCGTTTCTCAGCTTCCAGGTGTCGATACTCGTGTTGCCCAATTGCTTAAAGCAGCTGGTCTTGATGATATTGAACAGTTTGTTGAAGCAGTCGACGATGGTCGTGCTGCAGCAATCGAAGGAATTACCCAGCAAGACATTGATGCAATCGAAAAGATTATCAATGAATCGGTGCAGTTTGAAGAAGAAGCGTCAGCAGAAGAAACTGATGACGAAGATTACTTCTGCCCCGAATGTGGTGCAAAGATTACGCTCGACATGAAGCGCTGTCCCAAGTGCGGTGTTGAGCTTGTATTTGAAGAGGAATAAAGGACAGACAGAATGGCGGATGAAGCAGAGAAAAAGCCTGGATTTGTATTGAACAAAAAAGAAAAGAAAAGTGAGCCTCAGCCTCAGCAAGCGGCAACTTCCGAGCGGAAGAAAGTTGTCGTCGTTAAGCGAAAGACTACTCAGGATGCAAAAAAAGAAGGCATTCGTGTTGTTGCAAAAAAGGCTCCTGAATCATCCGCAAAACCGTCTTCCGAACCTGCAAAGGCTTCTCAGTCTGAAGTTGTTGAAAAGACAAAAGTTCAGCCTGAATCTGATGCTAAAGAGACAAAAGAAACTAAAGAACCCAAAGAGACCAAAGAAACAAAAGGTTCTTCTCGTTCACAGTCAAACACTCCTTTTGAACTGCACAGTGCTCGTCCGAATGTTAAGGCTGGTAACTTAAGTGGCGGTTCTCGCGGTGGTTACGGTCAGCGTGGCGGCGGTTATGGCAGACGCGATGGCTCTTCCTTTACGGGAGCTCAAGCTCGTGAAGGTTACCGCAACAGTGAAAACCGTGGTGGTTACGGTCAGCGCGGACAGGGTGGACAAGGTGGCTACGGTCAGAATCGTCAGGGTGGCGGTTCGGGTCAGGGTGGTCAGCGTCCTTATGGTCAGCGCGGTGGCTTTGGCGGAGGTCAGGGCGGTCAGCGTGGTGGCTTTGGTCAGAACCGTCAGGGTGGTGGCTTTGGTGCAAACCGTGGACCTGGTGCCGGTGGTTTCCATGTAGCAGGCGGTTCTCGTCCTACTTATGGCGATGCTTCTCAGTTAAACGGAAATAAAGCTCCTGCAAAAAAAGCATTTAAAGGCAAAAAGCAGGTTTACAACAGAAAAGATCAAGAGCAGGTTTTCGACGAAGAAGAACTGTATCAGAATCGCAAAAAGACAGTTGAACCTGCAAGTTCTGTTCCCGAAAAAATTGATATTTTTGAAACAATAACTGTTGCAGATCTTGCAAAAAAGATGAACCTCAAGGCAAGCGAAATTATTGCTAAGCTTATGAGCATGGGCATGATGGTTACCATCAACCAGAGCATTGACAGCGATACCGCAACCATTTTGGCTTCTGAATATAACTGTGAAGTTCACTTAGTAAGTTTGTATGACGAAACGGTTATCGAAAGCGACGCCGGTAAAGAAGAAGGTGTTCGTTCTCGTCCTCCTATTGTTACGGTAATGGGTCACGTTGACCACGGTAAGACTAAGACACTTGATGCAATCCGTAACACAAATGTGGCTTCTGGCGAAGCAGGTGGAATTACTCAGAAGATTGGTGCATATCAGGTTTC
>DMQP01000200.1:13278-18017 GCA_003455655.1 Treponema sp.
CGTGGTGCTCAAATTACCGACATTGTTGTTTTGGTTGTTGCCGCAGACGACGGTGTTATGCCCCAGACTCTTGAAGCAATTCACCATGCAAAAGATGCAAAAGTTCCTATTATTGTTGCTGTTAACAAAATAGATAAACCTGAAGCAAACCCTGATCGTGTTATGACTCAACTTTCAGAGCAGGGGCTTACTCCCGAAGCATGGGGTGGCGACACACAGTATGTAAACATTTCTGCATTGAAGCGCGAAGGTATTGATGATCTTCTTGACGCAATTCTGATTCAAGCCGAAATGCTTGAACTGACTGCTCAGTACGATTGTCGTGCAGAAGGAAAAGTTATTGAAAGCCGTATCGATCAAGGTCGCGGTGTTGTAGCAACTGTTGTTGTTGAACGCGGAACCTTGCGCACTGGAGACCCCTTTGTTGCTGGTATTTACTCTGGTCGTGTTCGTGCAATCTTTAATGATCGCGGTCAGAAAATTAAAGAAGCATATCCTGCTATGCCAGTTGAAGTGCTGGGTATTGAAAGTATGCCTAACGCAGGAGATCCATTCCAGGTTACCGAAACCGAAAAAGACGCTCGCATGTTTGCTGCAAAACGACAAGAGCTTAAACGCTTCGAAGATGCAAAGGCTGTTAAACGTGTTAACATCGACAACCTTTACACCACCATTGAACAGCGTGAAGTTAAAGAACTTAAACTTATTATCAAAGCAGATCTTCAGGGTTCTGCAGAAGCACTTAAAACTTCACTGGAAAAACTGTCTACTTCAGAAATTCGCGTAGCAGTTATTCACTCAAGTGCTGGTGCTATTAACGAAAGCGATGTTTCTCTTGCAGCTGCAGACGACAATGCCATCATCATTGGCTTTAATGTTCGTCCGACACCCAAAGCAAAAGTTCTTGCAGACAAAGAAAGTGTCGAAATCCGCAAGTACAACATTATTTACAAGTGTGTTGAAGAAATTAAGCAGGCTATGGAAGGTATGTTGCAGCCAGATACCAAAGAAGAAGTTACTGGTATGCTCGAAGTTCGCAATACCTTCCGTGTTCCCAAAATTGGTCTTATTGCCGGATGTTATGTTACCAGCGGTATCGTAAAGCGCACAAGCAATGTTAACGTTATTCGTGACGGTGTTGTTAAATACACTGGTACCGTTGCATCACTCAAACGCTTTAAGGATGATGTCAAAGAAGTTCGTGAAGGTTACGAATGTGGTCTTGGTATTGAAAACTGGCAAGATCTGCAAGTTGGTGACCAGATTGAAGCCTTCGAGTTTATTGAAGTTGCTCGTAAGTTAGGAGAAGCTTTAGTAGACGAACGCGCAGACATGCTCTCACGCCAAAAGGAACAGAACGAACCTTCTGAAGCAGAAACTTCTGCAGATTCGGAGTAAGCGATGGGTCAGTATAGAATTGAACGACTGTCTCTGCAACTTCAGCAGGAAATAGCAACCATGCTCATTCGTCACGAAATAAAAGATCCTCGTGTAAACGAATTTCTGACAGTGAATCGTGTTGAAGTAGCAGGAGATCTTTCCTATGCAAAAGTCTATGTCTCATCTTTTATGGACGACAGTTCTGTAAAAAAAGGTGTAGAAGGTTTGCAGAGTGCAGCTGGTTTTATTCAGTCTACAATCGCTAAAAAAATAAGCACATACAAGTTTCCCAAGTTAACATTTGTTGCTGACTTTAGCATGAAAAATGGCTACAAGATGGTAAAAAAACTAAACGAACTGGAAGCTAGTGAAGCAGACTCATCTAATGAAAAAAACTGAACGCTCACAGAATCCACTTTCGGGTTTACTGCTTTACGCAAAAAAATCTGGCATAACCAGTTTTTCTTCTCTGTGGAACATCAAGCATGCGCTTTCTACCGAAAAGGTAGGGCACACGGGCACACTGGATTCTTTTGCAGACGGACTTTTGGTTGTTTTAACAGGAAGTCTTACTCATATTGTTCCCCACATAACTGGTTTTGCAAAAACATACAAAGCAGTTGTCTGCTTCGGAAAAGAAACAGATACCCTTGACCCCAAGGGAAAAATCATCAGCACAAAAAAAGCTGTAACGAAAGAAGAAGTAGAAGCTGTCTTGCCGCAATTTACGGGCGCTCTTATGCAAAGGCCTCCTGCTTATTCTGCCTTACATGTTGACGGAAAACGTGCAAGCGACTTAGTGCGAAGTGGAGAGGCAGTTCAACTTGAAGAACGAGCAGTCTTTATTTATTCTCTTGCATTAACAGATTTTTTACCTGCTTCAGAAAAAGACCCATGCTCTTATGCTTTGTTAGAAATAACGTGTTCTAAAGGAACCTACATTCGCTCTTTGGCAAGAGACATTGCAAAGGCGTTAAACTCAGCAGCTTTTGTACTTGCTTTAAGAAGAACTGCTGTCGGTCCTTTCAAATTAGAAGATGCAGCCGATGCAGATTCGCTTCCCGATTTTACTATTTCGAATGCACTAAAAAAATGGAATTTTAAAGAAGAGAAAAAAGGACAAAGAGATTTAATTCTTGAACAAAAAATCCAAAATGCCTTTATGTTCTTTACTCCTCAACTTGCCTTTGACTGTGGTTTTGATGCAGATATTCTAAAAGAAGATTATTATACCTGGTACACAAACGGAAGAGCTTTGGCGTCAAAAATGTTTGTTCGCTTACCCAAAGGTCCTGAATATAGGGTTTTAGAAGAAGAAGCAAAACAGTCTCCTTTAGGGCTTACTGCTTTACAAGTAACACGCCGTCTTAAAACTGATCGTATTGCAGTGTTTTATGAATCGGGCGATTTTGCAGGAATGATTTCTTGTGCCGAAAAAAAACTCTCTTATGCCTTTGTGGTTCAAAAAGCAAAAGCTTTACCTTACCGCCAAATTTCTTGGCAAGAAGTAGTGCAGGGGAACTTTCCTCTTGAATGGAGAAAAAAAGGCTGTGCCCTTACGGTAGGAAGTTTTGACGGCGTGCACTTAGGACATCAAGCTCTTTTGGATTCAGTCTTAGCTCAAAAAAATCTTTACAAAGGTTTAGTTACTTTTACTAATTCAGTGCGCTCTTCGGAAAACAATTACGAAGGAGATGTGCTTTCTTTGCGCCAGAAGCTTTCTCTTGTGCCCTGCAACTTTGCGATAGTCATTGACTTTTCTGAAGATTTCAGTAGAATAGAGGGAAGCCAATTTATTCGTATGCTTATACAGCATTGCGGTATGCGTTTTCTTGCCGAAGGAAATGATTTTAAATGTGGCTACAAAGCTAGCTGTACAGTCGACACACTTAAAACTTTGTCTAAAGACTTAGGTTTTGAGTTCAACTTAGTTGACGATGTTATTGTTGAAGGAGAACGAGTTAGTTCTTCGCGAATACGGCAGGCGGTAAAGCAAGCAGACTTTGTACTTGCGCAAAAACTTTTGGGCCGTCCTTATGCCTATGACACCAGTGCTCTTGCCTTTACGCAAGAAAAAGAGTCGGCTGCTTCGGTTTGGGTGTCTGCCACTCTTACCGGACAACAAGTTCTTCCACACGATGGAATGTATACCGTAACCTTTAGCCTAGACGGTAGTGTTGTAAAAACAGCATGTTCTATAAGCGACGGTGGAAAGACCTTACATCTTTTGGTTAAAGATGAGGCAGAAGCAAAGCGGATTCAAGAACTTACTTTTGTAAGTTTATCCGCATAAAACAGCAATAATGACAGACGGTCATAAAAAGCTTTCTGTCATGGTAAACATAGAAGGAGTAAAACTATGGCACTTGCAAAAGAGACGACTGCATCTATCGTCAGCAAGTTCGGTGCTAGCGCAAGCGACACCGGCAACGTTAAGGTTCAGGTAGCGCTGCTTACTGAACGCATCAAGGAACTTACCGAACACTGTAAACAGTTTCCAAAAGACACGGGAGCTGCTCGTGGACTGTTGAAGTGCGTTGGTCAGCGCCGCAAAATGCTGAAGTACTATCAGCGTAAAGACCTTGAGGGATACCGCGCTCTTATTAAAGAGTTAGGAATCCGCAAGTAAATGGAATCAGGCGGTAACGGCATGAAAGACATGGTGTTACCGCTTTGTCGTTTATTGCGCAGGGAGCATACACGCTGATTTGTTTGTAGCCATGCTTCATTTGTTTCGTGGTTAGAAATGAATCAGTCCAGTATCCCCCTGCAAAAAAGAGGAATTAAATTATGGTAGAAAGAGTAACCAGAAAAATCGGTGATCAGGAACTGATTCTTGAAACCGGTAAAATCGGAAAGCAGGCTAACGGCTGTGTTTATGCCCAGTTCGGTGGAACTGCAATTATTGCAACTGTTTGTGCATCAAGTGATGTTCGTGAAGGTTTGGACTTTGTTCCCGTAACTGTTGACTACAACGAAAAGTTTTATGCCGCAGGAAAAATTCCTGGTGGTTTTGTTAAACGTGAAGGTCGCCCCAAGGACAAAGAAATTTTGGTAAGCCGTCTTATTGACCGCCCCATGCGCCCGCTTTTCCACAAAGAATTTGGACGCGAACTGCAAATTGTTCCAACCTGTGTTTCTATTGACGGTGTTAACCCACCAGACATTCTTGCTGTTATTGCTTCAAGTGCAGCAGTAACTATTTCTGACATTCCCTTTGACGGTCCTGTTGCAGGCTGTCGTGTTGCATACATTGACGGTGAATATGTAATTAACCCCACTTATGCTCAGCAGGAAAAAGCAAGCCTTGAAATTGTAGTAGCCGGAACTAAAGACGGTTTTACTATGGTTGAAGGTGG
>DMQP01000132.1 GCA_003455655.1 Treponema sp.
TGGCTGTCTCGAGATACCGTCGAAGTAGACAAATACATAATGGACGACTGGTGTGGCTTTATTTGTACAACATCTTTCTTCTGTGATATGTTTGAAGGTTTGTGCTATATTCATACAAAAGAACACATGGCTCAAATTCCACAGAATCTTCCTGTGCACATTATTGCAGGAGAAGCAGACCCCGTCAGTGATTACGGAAAAACAGTCAAAGACTTACTTGCTTGCTATCAGGCTAACGGTATGACAAAGGTAGACCTCAAGCTGTGGCCTGAATGTAGACATGAACTTTTGAATGAAGTAAACCGTGAAGAAATAGAACAGGATATTCTTTCGTTTATACAGGGAATTGTTAGTGCATAAGATCCAATCCCTCTGGCGGTAAGGCTACTGTCAGAGGGAGAATGGAGAAAACCGCCTTGAACAAAATGCCTTCAGTCAGTATAATGCGCTCATTGTGTTAATCCGTTACGGAACTGACCGTTTGGGTAAGCCTGTTCAAAAAGCGGTCATTTATACCAAAGAAGAACATCATATTCCTCGCGAAAAAATAGATACTGACGCAGTCTACATTGTTGCGCGCCTTAAAGAAAACGGTTTTGACGCATATATTGTCGGTGGAGCAGTAAGAGACCTTTTAGTAGGGCATCATCCCAAAGATTTTGACATTGTAACAGACGCAACCCCCAGTCGCATAAAAAAAATTTTTCGCAATTCCCGCATTATTGGACGACGCTTCCGTTTAGTGCATGTCTTTTTTGGCGACAACATCTATGAAGTAAGCACTTTCCGTTCAACCGTTGACGGTTCTGTAGGAAATGTTTTTGGCACTATGGATGAAGATGTTATGCGCCGAGACTTTACCCTAAATGCACTTTACTACGATCCGCAAAAAGAACAAGTGGTCGATTATGTGGGAGGAGTAAAAGACATTCAAAAAGGCATCTTGCGCCCCATTATTCCCCTTGAAAAAATTTTTGTTGAAGACCCAGTACGCATGATACGAGCTGTAAAATATGCCGCAACAACTCAGTGTAAAATTTCTCATTCACTTAAAAAGAAAATCCGCGATAGTGCACAACTTTTGTCGCCCGTTTCTCCGTCACGCCTTACTGAAGAACTTTTAAAAATTATTTCCAGCACACATTCACTTCCCATCGTAAAAGCAGCACTGGACACAGATGTGTTTACTTACATTCAGCCTGCAGCAACAAGCATGATGTTTGGAAACCGTCGCTTTATGAATGCCTACCTTACCAGTCTTGAAGAACTTGATTCCTATGTTGCAGCACACACAGACTGTCGCTTAGGTGAAAAGTTAACCTACATTTTGCGCGATTTTGTAGCAGGTCTTACCGATTGGGAAAAAGAAGCAAAAGAAACGCCTGCCGCAGAACTGTATAAAAGAACTTGGGCTCAGTGTAGAAATTTTGTACTTCCCATGAATCCCCAGCGCACTGAATTAGAATATGCAGTAAGAGCAATTCTTTCTTCGTATGGAATTCAAGTAAAACAAACTCGTAGAAAAAGACCACAAAAACCAGTTACTCCTAAAAGCAAATAAACTTATGCTTTAGGCGTAATAGTAATTTTATCAATAATGATGCTTACTTCTTCAATCAAAATGCCCGTGTAGCGCTCAATGTTGTCAATAATGTATTGCTGTAAGTTATGAATTTCTCCCGTAAGTTGTTTTCCAAAGGGAACATCAATAGTGATAATAAGTCGGTAACCACGTTTATCTGTTTTTATCGAAAGTTTTTTTATTCGAATGTCAGCATCGTATTCACTTACACAGTGCATGGCCATTTGACTCAGTGCAGCTTCTGAAATTTCAATGCGACCTTTTTTGCTAAACTCAGGGGTAACAATTGATTTTTCAGACATTTTAGAATCTGCATTGCCACCAACAGCAACGGGCTTTTTACGTCCCTTTAAAATCTCACGAATAGAATTATAAAAAATATGTGAATAACTTTTTTTTACTTCTATTGCGGGAACAGGTATAACATGCTTTCCTTCAATCTGACGAGAACGAATTGCTTTTTCAATATCTTCACGAGAAGCAATGTCTTCAATCTTGATTATTTTTTCGGGCGGAGGAAGTTGCAAACGGACTGCAATTTTTTCAACCATTTTTTCGCTCGTACCCAAAAGCAGAATCTTTTTTATTTTTGACTTTTGCAATGTACGGGCCACTTGGTCACGAACTTCTTTATCATCAAAGAGAGCAGCACGAACAGCACCCATATAAGTCTTTTCTCGTTTTGCAGATTTTCCTGCAAGAATTTTATCGTCTTGAATTAAAAGTCCGTCATCTATAAGAGCGCTAATGCCATACTTTTGAGCAAGCAGTTTTGCACGGAAACTTTTACCGGTTCCGCTTTCACCAACGAGCGCATAGACTTGCATACCTCTATTGAGTAACTTAGAAAAAATGTTCATGCTTACTTAGAGTATAAGTTTTCCATCCCAATTTAGCAAGTTATTTTTTAAAAATTTTTGAAAATGTTCAGGAGGCCTACAGCAAACTTCAGGGGGTAAGCCAAGACTGTTTTCTTCAAAGCGCAATCTGACAGCGTGCAAAAAAAAGAAACCATTTTTTTCGGAACTCAAAGCTTTAGCTCCATAGGCGGTATCTCCAGCCAAAGCATGACCATGAAAAGCAGACTGGGAGCGAATCTGATGTTTACGACCAGTCTCTATGTCAAACTGAACAAGAGAAAGCTGTTTTTTTTCTGAACAAGCAAGTGGCTGTGCATGGGTTACAGCTTCTTTTCCTTCTGTGGCATTTTTGCTAACACGAACAGTATAAAAAGGTGCTTTTACTAAAGTGTCGTCTATAAAGTCATGCCAGCTTTCTTTTTGACTAAGAATGCCCTCTGTAATGCCTAGGTAACTTTTACGAACAAGTCCTTCTTGAATCAGGCGGGTAAAGTCACTTGCTCCTTTTAAACTTTGAGAAATAACTAAAAGCCCTGAAGTCATTTTGTCTAAACGGTGTAGGGGAGCCGGAGTAAAAGACAGAGACAGTCCTCTTTTTTTAGAAGTATGGGCAATAATGTCACTTACCGAATGTTCACAATGGAGTGCCGGCTGAACGCTTATTCCACTGGGTTTATTTATAATGCGAATATGTTCGTTTTCAAAAACCGTTTCAAATGTATCTTGAAAAAGAGATTCTTCTTTTTGTTCCGTCGAATTTTTTTCTAAAAGTACACTTGCAATGCGTAACAGATCGCCTGCTTTAACAAGTTCTTGCGCATTTGCCTTTTTGCCATTAACTTTTACCAGTCCTTTTCTAAGGGCAGCAAAGACCGCATTTCGCGATTGACTTTCAAGCAGAGGCATTAAAACATGGTCTAAACGGCGGCCTTCGTCATCTGGGCCAAGGGTCAATTCGGTAAAGTCCATTTTATTGTATTATAGTAAAAAAAAAATCCCTTTGCTACTAGACAAAATCGTATAATACTATAAAATAGAGTGTATGACACAAACAGAGAGCCAGTTTCATGCGTTTATAACCAATCCGGTACTGCTTGCCTGTATCTGTAGCTGGTTTTTTGCGCAGTTAATCAAAACACTTATTAAATTATTCTCCGGAAAAGTTCACAGTCTGGCAGAATTGTTTGAGTTGTTAGTCTGGCGTACTGGTTCTATGCCTTCAAGTCATGCAGCTTTAGTTTCTTCTTTGTGCACAACCATTGGTTTCCGTTCGGGAATTGCAAGCGATGTTTTTATTCTTTCTGTAGGATTTTTTCTCGTTACCATTCGTGATGCAATGGGTGTTCGCCGTGCAAACGGTATTCAAGCAAAAATGATCAATGCAATTGGCCGTGTACTGTCCGAAAAAGGACTTATGGAATATAAACCCATTAAAGAAGTTCAGGGACACACTCCTCCAGAAGTCATGGTTGGCTGCCTTTTGGGATTTTTTATAGGATTGGCGTTCAGCGTGCTTAAGTAGATGAACTCAATTGTAAAAAGTTGTTCTGCAGTTTTTGTTTTTCTCTTATGCGTTTTGCTCATGGCCTTGTTCCGCATTGTTCCCGTTTCAAAAATATGGAGTCATTACAGTGTTCTCTACGTAGAAGACACTATTTCAGAACAGCAAGTGCTTGATGTGCTTTCTGCAAAGGGTTGCTCAGATGTTCTTGCTCTTTCATTACAGCAAGTTCCCTTTGTTTCAACCATAACTTTAGTAAGACCCCTTTCATCAGATTATTTAAACCGCCGCTCAGATTACTTTTTTGATCAAACAAAAACATACCGCTTGTTTTATATTCCAGCTTCTCAAGAAAAACAGACAGCCGCAGCTCTTTCTCTTTTACAAAATGAACTTCACCTTTCTGCAGGAGTTGATGGTTCTTTGCAGTATCCTTTTGTAGTTCCGCTGGTAAGCATGCTTGTTTTTGGACTTTTGATTTTTCTTGCACACAATCGCCTGGTGTTTTTTACTGCAGGCCTTGCTCCTGTTTTATGTTCTTTTTGTGTACCGCTGTATCCGGCGGCAGCAGCTATTATTCTTTTCCTTGCAGCCTTATTTTTTGCAGAAAGACTGTGGTTAAGACAAGGCACTCTTATGGCACTTGTTCGCTCAGTCTACATAGATGTGCTTGTTATTGTTCCCCTGGTAATAATGTCACTGCTTTCGGGGAGAGCAATTATTTTATATGTGCTTTCACTTATTGCCTGTGCCGCTGCCATTTACGGAATGTGGTGTTTAACTCAAATTCTTGACAGCAAAAAAGCCTTTACCTTTGTACCGATTTTTTCTGCTTTTCAAATTCCTGTCATGGGCAAAAAAAAATCTTATGTGCTCATTTCTCTTACCCTTCCTCTTGCAGCACTTTTACTGTTCTTTTTGCTTTCTGCCCGTTTTATGCCTTCATCAAGTGTTCAGTCCATTTGTATTCCTTCACCACTGGAAGATTCTGATGGTGGAGAAACACTCGTTAACATGACAGATTATTTTTCGTGGGCTTGGGATACCGTAACCTTTCCCTACAAAAACCTTAATAAAAATGAGAAGTCTAATCCCAGTGATGGGGATCGCATTGAAATTCCCCGTTATGTAAAAACAGAGCAGGGGGTTTCAAAAAGTTACGAAACTATTTTTACCTACGATGCCTCTTTCCGAAAAGAATTAATTGATGGTATACTTGATTCAGAAAGTCCTGCAATAGAAAAACTTCTTTTGTCAGAGGGAAGTTCTGTTCGGGTAGGCTACCGAACAAAAGCTCAAGCTAAAACCAGCACAGATTCTGTTGCTCTCGTACTTATTCTTGTAGCGCTGTCTATACCAGTGCTGCTATATGCATATTACTATTTTGTTGGAAGTCGAAGAATATGAAAACAGTTCATAACTTTGTAAAATCAGAAGCGTCTCTCTTTGCTACTTCCGTGCGTTCGTTCTTACCCCAGGATGCGCTTGTTCCTTTTCCGTCGGTAACTCACAAATGCACAGTAGAAAAGGGCAGTGTTGTTTCTGAAGGACAGATAATAGCTTCTGCAATTTCGCCAGAAAATGTTCTTGCCTCAGATATTCATGCACCCATTCCCGGAACCGTAACAGACATCGTAACCTGTAAACTTGCAGACGGAACTTTGGGTTCAGCAGTAAAGATTCATCTTGCAGGAGCTTTTTCTTATTTAGGACGCAAACAAGAACATACAGCTTGGTCAACCTTTAGTTCAGATTACCTTTTGTCTGAACTTTCTAAAAAAGGTGTTGTTAATACGTTTGCAAAAGTTGAATCTCTTGCTGCACAAATAAAGTCTCGTGCTTCGGTAAAAAATCGCTTTCTTGTTGTTCGAATGTTTGACGAAGACCCAAGCCGCATGACAGATACCTTTGTAGCAACTCGCATGACTAATCAAGTTATAGAAGGAGCAGCCATTACCGCTCGTGCCCTTGGTGCTATAGGAATTATTTTTGCTCTTCCTCAAAAAGCACTTTTTAAACTTGATGAATCAGTAGAAAAAATTCTTTCTGGTATACCTTACTGTACCGTCACTTGCGACACCAGCCGTTATCCTTCAGGTCTTGCACAAAACATTCTGCAACAAATAAAAAAATCTATTGCACAAGAAAACAAAGAACCTTTTGGTAACATAAATCATCGCTGTCTGTTCATAGATCCTGAAACAGCTGTGTCTGTATACGAAGCCATAGCTTTAGGCATTCCTGTAGTAGAACGTTATGTACATGTAACAGGAAAAAATCTTCCATCTGCAGCGCTCTTTAAAGTTCGCATAGGAACAACACTCGGTGCTCTTGCAAAACAGTGTGGCGGTCTTACCGAAAAAGAACCTAACATTATTGTAAACGGACTTATCCGAGGTTCTTTTGTAACAGACATGAATATACCGGTGGGAAATTTTGTTAAGTCAATTGAATTTGTTGACCGTTCACCCAAAAAAGATCAAAAGTTTGCACCCTGTATTCACTGTGGAAAATGTCGCTCTATTTGTCCAGAAGGCATTTACCCCGACTTAATTTACCGTTACTGTTCATGTGGAAAAATAGAAGATGACGCTTTGATAGAGACAATAGAATTGTGTTCCGACTGTGGATTATGCAACTCTTACTGTCCTTCACGTCTACCACTCTGTCAGGCAATTGCATCATTAAGGAGTCAGCAAAAATGACCTACTATCAGGGATTAGCAGATAGGGTAACATTTCGTCCCTACAGTTTTCTTTCACCAAGTGTTGCAGACTCATCTCTTGGACTTCTCGTTTTACTGTTAGTTCAGGTTGTGCTTCTTGCAATAACACGCTCATTTAATTCTTTGCTTATTGTTTCGCTAACAACACTTTCTGCATTAGGCGCAGATATTGTTAATTCCATTTTGCGTCAACATTTTGAACGTTCATGGCGCGTTGCAATTATCCAAGGAATTATTGTAGGACTTTTACTTCCTTCAACATATTCTCCTATTGCAGCAGTCTTTATTACTTTCTGTGTGCTCTTGCTTTCAAAATATGCCTTTGGTGGTTTTTCTGGTCCTTGGGTTAACCCCGTTGCAATTACTGTTGCAGTTGCATATTTTCTTGACATGAATGCATTTCCCTTACTGCAAGTTGATTCATCTTTGCTCCAAAACAGAAATGCAGCCTTGCTTCTTATTCAAGACGGAACTATTCCCATTGCTGCAGAAGATGCTTACATTACAGCTTTTTTGAACAGAACAATTTTTAGTCTCTTTAAACTTGCTGTTCCAGAAGGTTATGTTTCGCTCTTTTGGGACACCGGTTCTCTTATTCCAGCATTCAGATTTAATGCAATAACATTACTTTCATCTATCATTCTTATTTCACTTGATATGATTGACTGGGTTATTCCCGCCTGTTTTATGACCGTCTATGCAGTTCTTGTTCGTTTATGCGGTC
The DNA here is from genome assembly GCA_003455655.1 of Treponema sp. Lineage (GTDB taxonomy): Bacteria > Spirochaetota > Spirochaetia > Treponematales > Treponemataceae > Treponema_D. The sequence goes on from DMQP01000132.1 coordinate 7,393, forward strand.
CACTCATTACAGGAGCCGTTATGCTTCAAGGAGACATGCTCTTAGCAATTCTAACTGGAGGAACACTCTTTGCAGCCCTCTATGTGCTTCAGTGGTACGGAACAACACCGTCGACTTTTGCAGGAAAATGTTTGTATGGTTGCCTTGCAGGAGCCTTTGCTTTCTTAATTATGGGCATGGGAACTTCATCTGTCGGATACCTTTTTGTAGTTCTTGCAATGAACATTATATGTCCTATCATTCAATATCTTGAAGATCGTGCGGTATTCAAAACCGTTCACAAACAGATTATTCCGCGCATCAACGCAATGAAGGAGGTTGACCGTGTCGGAGACGACTGAAAAAACAGAACCTGTTGAACAGCAGGAACTGAATAAACAACTTAAAATAGCAGGCATTACCGCAGGAATTTTGGTAGTAACCTTAGGTCTTTTGCTGAGCCTTGTACTTTTGTCTCGTAACTCTTGGAATAATGGATTGCGTCTTACCGTTGCCAAAACGCTTTCAGAAGAAACAGGAACTGTTTACACCGTAAGCCCTGCTATAAACCTTAACAGCACACTTGAAACAGAATGTGCCGTCTTTTCTATTGCCCCAAGAGGTTTAACTGATGATGCAAGTCATTATGCTGCAATCGTTAGGCTTACCACACTGTATGGCCCTTTAGCTGCCGTATACACATACAACACTGGAGCAGCAAGTGCAGACTTTCTTGCCTATGCAGAATTACATTCAAAAGCAAAAAATCAAATTGTTACCTCTACACAAAACACCGTTATTGACTATTGGGCACACAAACTTCCAGACATTATAACACAAGCTTTGGAAAGCACTTCGGAGGTTCGTAAATGACAAAGAAAACATTATATGCACTCATTACCGCTTCCATAGCTCTTTTAGTTCCTGCTCCAGGACGTTTTGCATACGGTCTTGTGTTAACAGTGCTTTTACTTCTTTTAGTTACCTTAGGAACTGTTTTCCGTTATGGCTTTGAAAAATTAGGTCTTACCCAATTAGTTCCCGCACTGTTAGCTATTATGCTTGTAAGTATTGTTGTTTTTTACAAACAGCTCCTTATTTTGTATTCACCCTTTGTAGCTTTAGTCATGGGCTTTACGCTCTACCTGCCAGCTCTTTCTGCCTTGGTTATTACAACAATAAATCATCCTGCAGAAAAAAACTTAGGAATGCAAGTACAACATAATGCAATAGCAACTCTAAAGTTTTCCTGCATAGCACTTTTGTTTTTCTTATTTAGAGATGTTTTTGGTTTTGGAACAATTACACTTCCATCACATTCTGGTTTGTGGGAACTACAGCTTATACAAGGAACAGACAAAAATTATTTAGGAACATTTTGGGCTTCTGTTCCCGGTTCCCTCATACTAACAGCTTGTGTTACTGCCTTACTTTCATTTGTATCGCGCCATTTTGCAGAAGTAGAGGAGGCAATCGATGCTGAGTGACATTCTCTATTATTTTGTGTATGCCTCTGCTGTGCTTTTGTACGGAATTGGATTAGACCGAATTGTTGTTCTTTCACCAAAACCCTCACATGGATTTTTGGGATGTCTTAAAATGATTTTTTCGGTAAGTGCTTCAAGTGTCATAGCTTATTTAATTAACAGCGCTCTCCTTGTTCCCGCACACTTAACAGAACTTGCACCTTTCTTTGCAATTCTTGTTTTTGTTCTCTTTGCTGTTTTTATGGAAACCATTATCCGCATCAGCGCAAAAATCAGCGTTGCAGAATCGTGCGTTTCTTTTTTGTGTGTACTTTTAGGACTTACAGAAGGTTCATCTATTGCTTCTTGTCTCATTATTTCTTGTTTGTCAGTAATACTGTTCTATCTGTTTGTTCCTGTTTTGTTTGCAATAAGAAGACGCATAAAACTGTCTCCTTTACCTCGTGCATTCAGAAACGAAAGTGTTATTTTCATAAGTATTGCCATTATCATGATTGTGCTGTTAGCATGGAATGTTTCTTGGCTTAATCCGGGAGTACTTAAATGATTGGAAGTATTTTACTTTTACTGCTTATTGTACTTGTTGTAAGTGCATGTTTATTCTTTTTGTTCTGTATGTTTATACCATCACTTCCTGTTCAACAGGTAAGTCAACAAAATCCAGTCTTTTCGGAAGAAGAGTTAGATTATGTTAAAAAACATCCAGACTACACTAAAATTGCTTTGCCAAATACAAACCCCATTCCGTTAAACCTACTAACACTCGACATGCAAGAGACGGTTAAAAACGAAATAAAAACACAAAAAAAGGGCTTTTCTTTTTGGAAAAAATGCTATAACATATTCCATAGGATATAAAGTTTAGATGAATTCCATCTGTGTTTCTCTTCAAATTGATTTTTCACTGTCTCAACAGCCAGTAGATGATATGGAGTCTTTTTACCAGAAGTCTATAAAAGGCATTTTGTCATTTTTATATGCAAATCCCAAAGTGTGTGTGTCTACATCTTTTACAGGACCGCAACTTTCATGGCTTGAAGAAAAACATCCAGAATCAATTCGTCTTTTATCTGAATTAACAAGTCGAAAACAAGTAGAAATGTTGGGAGGAGGTTATTACTCTCCGCTCTTTCCTTTGCTACTACCAGTTGACAGAAGCGCTCAAATAGAAAAACTGACATCTTTGCTTGCATCAACTGTTGGTAAACGTCCTCGAGGCATGAACTTATGTGGTAGTGTGTGGGAACCATCTCTTATAACAACCTTACAGTCTTGCAATATGGAATATGTGCATTTAGAAAGTTCACTTATTCCCTCAGGAAGAACAAAGTATTTACCTGTCATTTCTGGAGAGCAGGGTAAGACATTAAAAATTCTTCCTACCTACCGAGAGTTTATTCCTTTTTCTGCGGAACTTGCAGAATCTTGGATAAAGCGCATAACTCAGGCTGCAAAAAAAGAACTGCCTAAAAAAACAGAAGCACGCGCTCTTATAACAATTCCTTTTACTGCTCAAGAATTCAGTGCTTTTATGGGAAGCCCTGCCTGTACAGCAGTTTCAGAAGAAACATCAGAAAGTAGGGGTTTAGATTTTGTTCTTCCGCAACAGTACTTAAAAACAGCTCAGTCTTTTGTTGTTTCTTATGTTCCCGCAGGAATGAGTTCATCGCTTGCACAGTGGGCAACTCTTCCGTATCAGCATGGAAAAGTTAACGGACAGTTTCCTCTTACCATTCATGATTTTTTAAATGTCTATCCTCAAAACAGAAGACTCTATGAACGCATGATGTATATAAGCATGCTCATTAGCCAGTATCACGGAGATAAAGCACGAAGACAAGCTGCACGAGAAAAATTATGGATTGCTCAGGCTGGATGGTCATACATAACGCTTCCCTACGGAATGCCAGCTGTTGCGCAAATGAGACAACTTGCATATCAAGCACTTAACGATGCAGACGATTCCATTCACGAAGAAAACGCCCGCGAATCTATGACTTCATACGATTACAACGCAGATGGCTTAAACGAATATGTGTGTTCAATGGAAAAATACACAGCAGTTATTTCGTTAAAAGCAGGTTCAATCACTGAACTTGATGTACGAAAAGGTGGTGGAAATTACGCAGCAAATCTTTCTCGCTTAGAAGAATTTGACCGTACTACAGATGCTTACGACAGAGGAATTTTTGTTGAACACTTATTTGAAAAACAAGATAAGAAAAAATATCTTTCGCTTGAACCAGCTGGTAACGGCATATTCTCTCGTGTTCAATTTGTAGAAAAAAAGTTTGATTCAAAAAGACATGAAGTTCAAATGGAAGGGCGGGGTGAATTTTCTTCAGACCAACTTCCTGTTGTGCTTCGTAAAAACTATATTGCCTCTTCAAGCGGAATTATTGTTCAGTACATTCTAAAAAATGACAGTCCTCTTCCACTCAAAGCACTCTTTGTAGTTGAATCGAATTTTGCACAAACCATTTTTGCAGATACACCACAAGCTGAATACGAAGCAGAAATAGTTTGTGACAGTCAAAGAGAAACGCTTTCCCTCGATAAAGCAGTAAGTCATGAATCTGGTGTTTCAACTTTGCTTTTAACAAATGCAGCAAATAAAACATCTTTTGTGTTTGAACCAAACGAAGATGCTGGTTTTGCATTGCTTCCTATTTGCTTTAACAGACCTTACAAAGATACACAACCTGTTCAGACGGCACAGACGCTCTGTGTTTCATTCTTTTGGGATGTAGATTTACCTGCTGGTCGAGAAATGGAAAAAACAGTAAGCATTAGTTTTGTTTCTGCCCGCAAAAAAACGCGTCCTCGCAAAAACAATCAGTAAAAAACTATCTGCCTCGAATTTTTTTAAGAAAGACTTTGTGATACCAAGCCCTCAGTTTTTCTGCAATAACATATAAGCGATATGTCTTTAAAAGCGGAAAGTCAAAACTGCCTGGACGATGTACAATTTTTCCTCCGAAACCTGTTTTAAAAAGATACAGTCCGTGCATGGGGTGCTGTTCGTCATCTGTGGGAGGCATTCCATAAAAATCGTAAACAGGACAAGGAAATTGTTTTGCATCTTGAATTGCAGTCCATTGCAAAAGGTAAGCACTCATAAGATTGCGTTTTATGTTACCACTTGCTCCGTACAAGTATACAGCTTCTCCTTTACAAAAGAGGGTAATTATGCCTGCAAGATAGTCGTTTTCATGTTTTGCAAGATAGAGTGTAATACGAACATCTTTTGTGCTGCGTTTTAAAAGGTCAAGATAATAAGACTTTGCATGAAACTGAACTCCATCGCGTTCACTTGTCTGCTGAAACAAGTCAAAAAATATATCAAACTTTTCTTCAAAGTCAGCATCGCTTCCGAAGTGGCTGCTTATGGCAACACCTTTTTTAGCTGCAAGCCGAACATTGTAACGCCATTTATTTTTCATTCCCGAAAGAAGTTCTTCTTCAGATTTAGACAAATCAAGAATGGTAGTGTCTGGCGGTTGAACTGCTACCGGGCTTTTTTTTAAGTACTTACAAAGGTCTTTTTGAAGCTGAGGAACTTCTTCTAAATTTTCTGTTTCAACGGGTGGATCAAAACGAATAAAAAGCGTATCTTTGGGTAAAAAAGAGCGTAGTTTTTGTGCAAGCTGTGAAAGTAACAGAGAGTAGTCACTAAGGCTAGTGTCTCTATATTCTGGAGCCATAGGGATATAGGCAAGAGAAAAGCGTTTTACCTTTAACAGACTAAAAGAGCGCACCATTACCAAAAGAACTTGCTCTTTTTCTTCAACTACCACCTGTTCGGTTGTAAGAGGAAAGAGATTTACACCGTCTACCGAACGGTCGTAAGCAAAATAGAGTGTCTTCCAGCCATGGTTTGCCTTAAATTCTCCCCAAAAAGGGCTTTGTAAAAAACGCTGAGTCTTCATTTAGTGTACTTCACCATTTGCTGTAAATTGAGTTGTTAAAACCCTGCCGTCAACAGTCAGCGGACAGCCACAAATGTTAACGGTATGGTCTTTAATGTTAAGTTCCACAGCAAAAAAATCATCTGCTGAAATTTCAGACGGTTTAACCGCAGAAATGTCTGAGCCTTGAAGAATAACTTTTGTTCCTGGCGTTGCCCAAGGAGCTTCAAGCGGTTCAACACAAGCTTTTCCATTTGCATCGGTATAATCAGCAGCAAGAAGCATACCATGACTTTCAATGCCTCTCATTGTACGAGGAGCAAGGTTTGATGCAAGAATAATATGCTTTCCTAAAAGTTGATCGGGGGTTAAGTATTCACGCAAGCCACTTTGAATAATGCGTTCTTTTCCACTGCCATCGTCAAGTGTTTCAACATACAGTTTTTCGCCATCAGGGTTATTTTCAACTTTGACAATTTTAGCAACGGTCAATTCAATTTTTGCATTAAAATGTGCAACTTGATCTTGCGCAAGCTGGGGCTCTTTTTTACTTGCTTTCTGCTTTTTCTGCTTTGAACTTTCAGCTTCTCCTCGAGACTTTTGACTTCCAGAATACTTCTGTCTGAACATGTCTGCTGTTTTCTGATCAAGAGGAGTAAAGAATACTGCAGGCTGAGAAACGGTAGAAAGTCCCTCAAGATGTCCAATATCGTTCCAAGTAAGTCCACCTTCTACAGCACTTTCGCCCAAACAAGGTTCACTTATTTTTTTACCCAAATAGGCAAGAATTGCTTCAGAAAACTGTGGCATATAAGGATGCACCATAATCATAAGGTCTTTAATCATATAGCACAGATTGAACAAAAGTTTTGCAGCTTTTTCAGGATCGCTCGTGCGGGTTTTCCAAGGTTCTGCATCTTGGAAGGCTTTGTTACCAATATCGCTTATAGCAAACATTTCGTGGAAAGCATCTTTAAGATTTGCCCATTCCAAAAGTTGTGTTATTTTTTCTTCATGAGCACGAATTTGAGTCCACATAGCTTCATCAACTTCTGCTTGGGGAATAATGCCGTCATAGTATTTGGTAACAAACAAAAGTGTGCGGTTTACCAAGTTACCCAAGTTACCAATTAACTCACCATTGTATTTTTCACGGAACTCTTTCCAAGTAAACTGATAATCTTGCTTTTCGGGACGGTTATAGAAAATGTAAAAACGCCAAGCATCTGCAGGAATACCGCTTTCTTTTGCATCACTTCCGAAAACACCAATGCCCTTACTCTTTGAAAACTTACCATCTTCGTAGTTAAGGTATTCGGTAGAAGACATGTGGTGCAACTTTGTCCAGTTATGGCCGCTGCCTAATTCGCTACAGGGGAAAATAACCGTATGGAAAGGAATGTTGTCTTTGCCTATAAACTGAAAGAGTTCTACAGGGGGCTTTGTTTTTGCTTCTTCGCTTTCTTCAGGAAGCCACCAACTTTTCCAGTCAAAACTTTGTTTTCCTTGAGAAGACAATTCATCTGCAAGTTGTTTTGTAATTGAAACATATCCAATAGGTGCGTTAAACCACACATAGAAAACTTTATCTTCGTAGCCTTCACGAGGAACTGGAATGCCCCACTTAAGGTCACGAGTAATAGCACGTTCATTTAATCCGTCACGAATCCAAGCCTTAGTAATGTTTATTGCATTTTCAGACCACTGACCTTTTGTACTTGCTTCCTTCATCCAGTCATTCAACTTAGGACTAATTGCTGGTAAATCTATAAACAAATGTTTTGTGTCTCGAATCTGAGGCCTTGCTCCACAGGTAGAACAGCGGGGTGAACCTAATTCAACAGGATCAAGCAAACTGCCACACTTTTCGCACTGATCTCCCCGGGCATCTTCGTAACCACATTTAGGACATATTCCACGAACAAAACGGTCTGCTAAAAATCGGTTACAAGAGGGACAGAAAAGTTGCTTGTTAGTGTGTTCACGAATGTATCCGTTTTTTTCAAGGTCTTTATAAAACTGTTGGGTTATTTCGGTACACTGGCTGTTTGAAGTACGTCCAAATTTGTCAAAGTTAATGTGGAACCACTTATAAATTTCATCATGCTGAGCATAGTAATAGTCGCACAATTCACGGGGAGTTTTATGTTCTTCTAAAGCTCGAGTTTCAGTTGCTGTTCCGTATTCGTCAGTACCACAGATATAGAGCGTTTCATAACCACGACTGCGGCAAAAACGTGCAAATACATCTGCAGAAAGCATTTGAATTAAGTTTCCCAAATGAGGGATGTTGTTTACATAAGGTAAAGCTGAAGTAACAAGTTTTCTATTCATGCGCACAGTATAGCACGAAAGGCCACTTAATGTAAATGTATGACTAAAAGTCTTTGTCGCCTTTTTCGCCCATACGCTTCCGGTAGAAGAAATGAATCATACTGAAAATAATGGCCATAAAGAGAAGTGCAGTAAGCATAAGAACTACGGCATTGTATCCACGCAAGTACATTGCAATACAACTTATAACACAAAGACAGAACTGCAAAAGTAAAAGCATAAAGAGTGCCTGTTTTACGGTTAGTCCTAAATACAAAAGTTTGTGATGCAAATGTGCACGGTCAGCAGACATTATGCTTCTGTGTTCACGGGTGCGTCTCCAAATTGCGGCAATGCAGTCCATAAGTGGAATAGAAACAAGCACTATCATAATAAAGAACTTATTATATTCAAAGTTTTCTGTTGTACGGTAAAGTGGAAGAGTTGCAATCATAAAGCCCAAAAACTGACTTCCACCGTCACCCATAAAAATTTTCGCCTTAGGTTTGTTGTACAGTAAAAAGCCTAAAAGAGCACAAGCAAGTATAAGACACATCGTTGCTGCATGATTTGCAGAAACAGAATAAATAATAGAAAGGGTAAAGACTATCATGCAAGAAATGCCACCACACAAACCGTCCATACCGTCAATCAAATTAAATGCATTTATAATTCCAATAATCCACAAAACAGTAAGCACAATGCTCACCGGTTGGGGAAGCAGAATACCGCCAATACTTCTAAAATAGAATCCAGAAAAAACAATAAGTAAAGACGCAACCACTTGAACTGCAAGTTTTAAAAGAGCGCGCAAGTTAAATATGTCGTCTAAGAGTCCGAACACAAAGATAATGAATCCAGAAACAACAAAGGGAATGGTTGTTTTTAATGCTTCGTGAACATAAAAAGCGTAAACCAAAGAAACAATACTATAGGCAAATACAAAACCAATGCTTCCCAAACGAGGGATGTTTCCGGAATGAATCTTACGCCCACCAGTGGTATCATAGAGTTTGTATTTTGAACAAACTTTAATGATAAGGGGAATAAGAAGTGCGGAAATAGCAAAAGAAGCAAGACAAAAAAGCAAAACTCTTGGATTAGAAATAATATATCCGAAGATATGCTCAAAATATACGTCAATGGATTGGGTTTGAACACTTACTTCCATACAGCTAACTCCATATTCAGTATATCTTATAGTTTGCCTTTACGCAATACAATTATAAACCAGACTCTTGCAGTTTCTCAAAGAAGAAATTACAGAAAGTCTTAATGCGGTTCATAAAGGACAGTTCAACACGGTCGCGAATAAATGAAAAAGTAGGTGCATTAACGGCGCCAATTCCGTAGAAGACTAAATTATCTCCATCACGGAAAATAACAATGATGCTTCTCATGTTGTTTTTGTTTACACAGGTTATGCCACTGTATTTAACTTTGCTTGCATTCTTTGATTCGTAATAATAGCTTTCTGGCTGAACTTCTGTGTGAATGTCTGTAGTTATAATGCCAAAGGGTTCCATATATAAGTCTGCCAATGCGTTTGTACCTTCACTACTACGAACAAAAGATTTAATATCGGCAGAAGCATACAAGTCAACCCAAATGCCATTGTGTTCACTGTAGTAGGGAATACCCACATACGAGTTAATGTCTGTAACCAAATCTTCAAACTGTTCAATTGCTTCAGGCTTGTAGGGACGAACCAAAACTATTTCCGCAAGATATGCTGGTCTTACAGCCTTTGCAGTATCTAAAGCCTTTTGAACGGTGGGATTTACGGCATTTACACACAATTTTGACACAGAACCGGTATTTCGAATAAGAACTTCTCCGTTGGCAATTTTCTGCTGTTCTTCTTCAGTCAAGTTTGCGTTAAAAGCAGACTGAGCATGTACACTTACAGAAGAGAATAAAATAAATACTGCGACGCTAAAAAAAGCAAGTTTAGAACGTAACATCAGCATTACCTCCGTTTTCATTTGAATAAACACCAAAGCTGTGTTATAATTACATAATTATTTTGGTATTATACAAAAAAAGGGGGAAAAATGCCAGTTTCAGCATACATTTATTCGCAGATGACCAGCCCACAGGCAGGGGTTATCCGACGTATGTTTGAGGAGGGAATAAAACTTAAGGCAATACATGGAGCAGACAATGTATTCGACTTTAGCCTGGGTAATCCCGATCTGGACCCGCCCGATTCCGTTTGTAACGAAATAGAACGCTTGGCAAAAGACCGAAGTAAAAATGTTCACGGCTATATGCCCAACGCAGGCTACATGGAAGCTCGAGAAGCAATGGCTCAAAAAACAGCAGAAGAACAGGGCCTTTCTGTTAGTGCAGACTGTGTGGTTATGTCTGTAGGAGCAGCAGGAGCTTTAAACTGTGTATTCAAAGCACTTTTGCAAGAAGGCGACACCGTTATAGTTCCCGCACCATTTTTTGCAGAATACCGTCATTATGTGCATAACTTTGGAGGAACTTTGGTTGAAGTTCCCTGTACCGAAGATTTTTCACTTGATATTGATGCCATAGAAAAAGCGCTAAGCCCCAAAACGGCAGCTGTTCTTATAAACAGCCCCAACAATCCCACAGGACGCATTTACACGCAAAACGAAATTGACCGCCTTGCACAGGTTCTTGATAAGCACGCAAAAAAATGTGGACGAAAGCCCTATCTTATTTGCGATGAACCCTACCGTGCCATTACTTACGATGGAGCGTCAGTTGCGTCTGCATTTAAAGCCTATGACAGTTCTATTGTGGTAACTTCTTTTGCAAAAAATCTAAGTCTTCCTGGAGAACGAGTAGGCTACATTTGTGTAAATCCCGCTTGTCCAGACAAAGCAGATGTTGTTGCAGCTTGTATTTTTACAACTCGCATTTTAGGTTTTGTAAATGCACCAGCTCTTTTTCAAAAAGTGGTTGCTCATTCTTGGAATGCAAAAGTTGACTATTCACTCTATGAAAAAAGACGCAATATGCTGATGCAAAATCTTGACCAAGCAGGCATTCACTATGTGCGCCCTCAGGGAGCATTTTACTTGTGGTGTAAAGTTCCAGATGCCTATAAGGGAGATGATATGGCTTTTTGCGAACATTTGAAAAAACATTTAATTCTTGCAGCTCCTGGAAGTGGATTCGGCGGAAAGGGTTATTTCCGACTTGCATACTGTGTAAGTGAAAAAAGCATAGCAGGTTCAAAAGCAGCCTTTATTGCGGCTGTCAAAGACCTGCACTAATTTGGAGGCATATATGAAAATTCTTATGGTAAGCGCAGAGGCAGTTCCCTTTGCAAAGACAGGCGGACTTGCAGATGCAGTCAGTGCTTTGGCAATAGAACTTACAAATATGGGCCACGATGTAAAAATTGTGATTCCCCGTTACTATAAAATTGACCGTTCTAAACTAGAACAGCTTGAAGGACCTATGGCAGTTGCAGCAGGTCAAGTTGAAACATGGACAGCAGTCTATAAAACAGCAATGCCAGGTTGTCCCAAACTTCCAGTGTACTTTATTGATCACGAAGGATGCTTTGGTCGTGATGGCATTTATGGAACACGAAGCGAAAGTGATTTTCATGACAATCCATATCGTTTTGCCGTTTTGTGTCACGGAGCTTTCCAACTGTGTCGCAAATTAGGTTGGTACCCCGATATTGTACATGCACATGACTGGTCTGCCTGTCTTGCTCCTGTACTGTTAAAGCATGTGTGTCGTTTCTGCGGTTTTGAAAAAACAGCAAGCGTTCTCACCATTCACAACCAAGGCTATCAGGGGCAGTATGGAAAAGATCAGTTCCCTGCTTTGGGTATTGACTGGGGCTTATATTATGGTGCTGGACTTGAACACGAAGGTGGAATCAATTTCTTGCAAGGTGGAGTTTCTTCTGCAGACATGATTACAACGGTGTCTCCAACTTATGCAGCAGAAATTCAAACTAAGGAAGGTGGCTTTGGCATGGACGGACTTTTGCGTGTTCGTCACGATGTTATAAGAGGAATTGTAAACGGTGCAGATACCAGTCAGTGGAATCCACAAGTAGATAAACGAATTCCCTTTAACTATTCTGTCAAAGACATGAGCGGAAAAGCAAAGTGTAAAGAAGAACTGCAAAAAAGAATGGGTCTTCCTGTACGCCCAGAAGTTCCTGTCATAGGCATGGTAACTCGCCTTGTAGATCAAAAAGGTATTGCAGAAGTCTTTGCTCCCACTTACGGTTCTCTCTATCAGATATGTTCAGAAATGGACATTCAGTTTGTTGTTTTGGGTAGTGGAGAAAAATGGTGTGAAGCAGAAATAAATGCCTTGCAATCTAAACTAGGTAACATGCGCGCATACATTGGATATGACGAAAACTTAAGTCACCTCATAGAAGCAGGTAGCGACTTCTTCCTTATGCCTTCTCGCTATGAACCTTGTGGACTTAACCAAATTTATTCTATGCTGTATGGAACACTTCCCATTGTTCGTAGAACTGGTGGTCTTGCAGATACAGTACAAAACTACAATCAGGAAACAGGTGAGGGCACAGGCTTTATGTTTGATCAGCTAACACCTCGTTCCATTTATGACACTGTAGGTTGGGCTGTTTGGGCATACTACAACCGTAAAGAACACATCAAAAAAATGCAGCAAAAGGGAATGCAAAGTTACTTTGGTTGGGATCTTGCTGCAAAACAGTACCTCGATGTTTACAAAGAGGCACTGTATCGCGGTTGCGGAATCTAATTACTTCCAGTTTCCAGAGCGTAAGAGCACACGGTCAGCAAGCACTGCCTGTGTGTTCAAGTTATACCAAGTAACACTACCGTCAGAGTTAAGAACTGCCAGCTTATCTGAAAGCGGGCACACTTTGACGGCCATTGCAGAAGAACGTTTGTACTGCATGTTACGCTTTGACTTCAAGTTACACGCATACACAACTGTCTTTCCTATGTTGGTAAACAAAACAGGTGTACTCAAAGAAGTAAAGGCTGTTGTATCTTCATCTGGATAGGTGAGAATGTATGATATTGTTTTTGTAAGCGGATTAAATGAGAATGTTCTTGTTATAGCGTCTTCTTCTTGAGCAGAAATAACAATTCCGTACAGCATCGCAGCATTGGTTTCAGCATTGTCAAAATCATAACTGAGAGAGAACACAACACTTCCGTCAATTGAAAGCGGAACAGTTTCCATTGTCTTTATGTTTACCGAAATAAGGGCGCTGTCTGTTTGGTTAGAGCGCGTTTTTGCAACATAGAGTTCTGACGAGTTAATGAGTACCGCATCTTGAATTGATGTTCCCGAATATATTTCGCTATTGCGTCCTGTTTTCAAATCATACAAACCAACAGAAGAGTTACCCTGAATGTAAACCAACTGATCTCCAAAGAGACGAACATTTTGTAAATCGGTTGTGGGTGTAAACAAAGTAAGTGGAGAAGACTCTGAACCTAACTGAATGCGCTGCACTGCACGACGAGTTCCCTTAGACCATACAATAACGCTGTCTCCGTACAGTTCAAAATTCGTCTGACCGTTTGCGTTTAAAGCAACACTAACACTTTCGTTTGCATCGTATGAAGTACGATAGATTGCATTGTTTGTAAGACAGTACAAAGTGTTTTCGTTTCCCACAATGTCATAGACTTTTTCGAATTCAATTTCAGTCATTGCAGAAAGTGTATACTTTTCAGATTCAGGAATGTCAGTCATAATGCAAATGTTACCGCTTGAAGTTCCTAAAACAATTTGTCCGTTAACTTTTGCAACAGCAGTAAATGTTTCGCGAGAAGTCAAACCGGTGAATGTTTTTACCACAAGTGGAGCAGGAGGATTATAAACTTTCGAGTAAGGAGCAGAAAGCTGATCTTCAAGCGTTTGATTGTCGACTAATCTGAGTGAATAATCTTTTCCGTCGTAGGTTATAAAATACAAACCTTCTCCTTGTTCAGTAATTGATGTACAGATGTAAGGGTTACGGGCTGTATAAGCTGCAATAACAGTTCCCTTTGTTGCGTCAAAGACTAAAAGAGAATTATCTTTTACACCAGCAAAAAATCGGTTTGGCTGACTGGGAGTTCCAAACAATATGGGTTGATCCATACGGGCTTCTACAGAAAACTTTGCTTTCTGTTTGTTAGCTGACATGTCGTAGTAGGTAAGAGAGCCTGTAATGGAATACATAATTGCTGTCTTTTCAGAATCACTGGTGCGCATCATTGAAGAAATAGCAGGAACTTCTGTTATAGTACGAACACGAGAACCTGTTTTTGCATTAAACAAAAAAGTTCCATTTACGGCAGCCGTACTAACCATAAGATATGTTCCTTTTGCAGAAAAACTAATTGCAGTAACGGTGTCTGTAAAACGCTTGCTGTATTTACGAGTGAATGTAGTCCACGACCATACACTTACACGATTGATAGCGGCACCATCTGTTTCATAAATGGCAATTTCATTTGTTGCTTTATTGTAAGCAATCATTTTGATTGAAAGGTCACTCATCTGAAAATGCTGACCCATTCCGTTTTCATTCCAGCGAATAACAAAGCCATCTTGACCAGCAGAGAAAAAACCACTGTTGTCCGCTGCACACAAAGCAGTGACAGAACTTTCATGTCCTTGTGTAGAAAGACGAGCCTGAGAATACATTACAGCAGGGCTCAGTAAAAGTAAAACTAAGGTGGCAAAAAACTTTGCATGTTTCATGGTAGGTCTCCTTTTTTGGGAACTGTCTCTATAGTATCATAACAACGATTGTGACTCAAGGTTAATGAATAAAGGATTTTATGTCGCAAAAGAGAACAAAGGCAAATAAAGCTGCTATAAGCACAATACCAACCATTTGTATATAATACAACACTTTAGGCGGCATTTTTCTACGGGTAACACCTTCAAGTAAAGCAAAAAGAATAAGGGATCCGTCAAGAACGGGAATAGGAAGCAGATTGGTAAAAAAGAGGGAAACACTTATAAGCGAAAGCCATTCAAGCGTTGAAACAATACCGCTTTTTACTCCCTCAGAAAATCCTTCTGAAACTGCTGTTCCTAACATAGTCGTTATGCGTACAGGACCAGAAAGGGTTTGTGTAAGGTCTATTCCTTTGAACAAAATCGCAATGCTTTTTACTGTAACAGAAAGAAAGGTTCCTGTTCTAACAAAAGCTTCTGCAAATGCAGCAAAAATATGTTTAGGCTTAACCGTATGTGCATAAACAGAATCACTGTCAGCGACAACTCCTAAAAGATAGGCAGCATCATCCTTGCTAAAAAAAGGTGTCACAGGGAAATCGAGTTTTTTTCCGTCACGTAAAACAGTAACAAGAATTTCTTTTTCTCCATGCAGTGAAACATAAGAACCTATTTCGTTAAATGCAGAAATTTCGTTACCATCAAGCGCAATAATTGTATCTCCTGAACAAAGACCCGCTTCGTGTGCAGCAGAATATGCATTTTCAAAAGCTTCGTCTGCCATAGTAACAGTTGTACCCGCACTGTAGTAGGTATAGCCAGTAAGAGCAATAATGGTAAAAGCAATAAATGCAAATAATAAGTTAAAGAGAGGACCTGCAAAACCAATGAGCGCTCGCTTAAAAGGATTTATGCCGTAAAAAGAATCTGAGTCTGCTTCAATAACAGAACTATTTGAATCCAGGGCTTTTTGATAATCCTGTTCACCTTTCATAGCACAGTATCCGCCAATGGGTATAAGCGACAGACGGTAATCAGTTCCCTTGTAAGTGCGATGTAAAAGAACAGGACCCATGCCAACAGAAAAAGCTTCAACTTGTACGCCAAAAATTCTTGCTGCAACAAAATGTCCCAGTTCATGAAAAAAAACTAAAAAACTTAATCCTAAAATTCCCCAGACTACAAACATTTGTTTTTCTCCTGCAAGTGTTTGACAGCTTCTTGGGCGTAAGCACGACTGTGGGCATCTGCTTCCATTACCGCATCAATTGTCTGGGGAACATGCTTCCAGTCATGATTCAAAACATCTTCTACAATATCAGCAATGTTCAAAAATCCTATGCGACTTTCCATAAATGCCTGAACCGCAATTTCATTTGCTGCATTATATGCAATCGTTGCCATTCCTCCTGTACGGGCAGCTTCGTAGGCAAGTGGTAACATTTTAAATATGTCTGTTCGTGGTGCAAAAAAAGACATTTCTGTTCCCGCAAGAGTAAAAGGCTTCAAATACGAAGATTGCATGTCTGGCCAAGTAAGTGCATTTTGAATGGGATGTCTCATGTCAGGCTCTGAAATTTGAGCATAGAGCATTCCGTCTTTTGTTCGAACTAAAGAATGAACTAAACTTTGTGGATGAACAACAACCGTTACTTGTGAACTTTGCATGTCAAAGAGTCTACAAGCTTCAATTACTTCAAGACCTTTATTTGCAAGAGATGCACTGTCTATCGTTATTTTAGGTCCCATTTGCCAAGTGGGGTGTTTAAGTGCTTGAGAAAGACTTACGGTC
This sequence comes from Treponema sp., assembly GCA_003455655.1. Lineage (GTDB taxonomy): Bacteria > Spirochaetota > Spirochaetia > Treponematales > Treponemataceae > Treponema_D. The sequence goes on from DMQP01000132.1 coordinate 23,559, forward strand.
TTAAGTTCTTCTTTTGACCATGTTCTAAAAGGGCCACCGCTTGCAGTTATAACTAACTCGCTTACATTGTGAGCTTTCGCTTGATTGATAAGACAAAAAACGGCACTGTGTTCAGAATCTACGGGAATAATCGAAGCATTATTTTTTTGAGCAAGCGCTTTAACTAAATCCCATGCCATAACAACGGTCTCTTTGTTTGCAAGCGCAAGAGAAATACCTCTGTCTAAAACCATAACAGAAGGTTCAAGGCCTGCACTTCCTGCAACACCGTTTACCGCAATGTCTGCTTTTGCAACATCTAACAAACGAGCAAGACCTTCTTTTCCTTCTTCCGAATACAAAGTACCTGGGCAATGGAATTCATCACATAATTTTTGAAGAGCTGCTTTATTTGTTCCACAGGAAAGACCAACAAGCGTAAACTGCTGTGGACAGTGGCGAATTATATCCAGCGTTTGAGAACCTATGGAACCAGTGCAACCGAGCACAAGTACACGTTTCATGCGTTAAAGGGTCCAAAGAAAATGCTTGCAAGAAGATAATAGAGAGGAGCAGCAAGCAAAATGGAATCGATAGAATCTAAAAGACCACCGCGACCAGGAATAATCATACCAGAATCTTTTACTCCTGCAGAGCGTTTGAAAATAGATTCAACTAAATCGCCCAGTATGGCAGCAAAGGCTGTAAAGAAAGCAGTTACAATAAGGGCAACTAAAGAATTGTCAAAGAGAGATGGCCAAACAAAATAGGCAAGCACAGCAGAAGCAATAGAACCAATAAAGCCACCTATAAACCCCGCAATACTTTTGTTTGGACTTGCTTTTACAAAACCGCGATTGTTTTTTCCAAAAAGAACCCCAAAGAGCCATGCAAGAGAATCGCACAAAAAGACCATTAGTAAAAACAGAATTATAAAGGCGGTAGAAGCGTTTTGACCCTTTACCGTAATAACAGTAAGACGAGAAATATAAGTTACTAAATAGCCTGCATACAGTACAATAAAACTTGCACCTGCAAAGCGTTGATTTGAATGTTCAAATGATTTTGCAGAAAAAACTTCATACAAAAGAATGACTACAAATACAAAAATAAGTACGCATGTCAAAAAATCTATGCCATCAGAAAAAATGGTTATTGCATTAGGAAAGACTGCCTGGAATAAAGCTGCTAGAGGAAGAAGAGCAGTAAGAACAGCAATAAAAGGTTTCGGAGGAAGTTCTATATTATGAGAGAAAATGTTATGTAATTCACAACTTGCAATAACACTTGCTGCACAAATTATAAGGTGTAAGACAAGGTGATTGTAGTAGGGAAGCCAAACAAAGCCCAGTACCAGCGGTACACCCACAAAAAAAACAAGCAGTCGTGACAAGACTTTATTCATCTGTGTTTCCCCCAGTTGCAGTATCGTATGCACCAAAACGACGGTGTCTTTGTGAAAAAGAGGCGACAGTGCTTTCTAATTCTTCTTTTGTGTAGTCAGGCCAAAGCGTATCTGTAAAAAACAGTTCTGCGTAAGAGGCATGCCACAGTAAAAAATTGCTCAAACGTTTTTCGCCACCTGTTCTAATAAGCAAATCCACGTCTGGCAAATCAGGAATATCAAATTCCTGTTCAATTACTTTTTCATCAATCTGCTGCGGGTCAATTTTTTTTGCAACAAGTTTTTGAACAGAACGCACTATTTCGTCGCGTCCACCGTAATTGATTGCAAGCACGAGCGTTAAGCCCGTAAAAGCTGCGGTATCTTTTTCTGCCTGAATGATATCATTCTGTATGTCAGAAGGGAGTCCCGCTCTGTTTCCCAAACACTTAAGACGAATACAATGCTCTTTATAAAAAGCAAACTCTTGTCGTAAGTGACTGCGAATCAGTCCCATTAAATATCCAACTTCTGCTTCTGTGCGCTTCCAGTTTTCGGTAGAAAACACATACAGTGTTAAATACTTCAAACCCATGTCTGCAGCGGCACCAGCTATACGCTTTGCATTTTCCAATCCTTCGTAATGACCTTTCGAGCGGATTAAATTTCGTTGCGTTGCCCAGCGACCGTTTCCATCCATGATGATTGCTACATGGGTTGGAAGCACATCAGAACCATTCATTGACTTAGTCCATTATCTCTTTTTCTTTAGACTCGTATACTTTGTTGATTTCCTCAACATACTTGTCTGTCAGTTTCTGCAGTTTGTCAGTTTCAACTTTAAGCTGATCTTCGGTAATGTCACCAGCTTTCTGTTGCTTTTTAAGATCATCGTTACCATCACGGCGAATGTTACGAATTGCAGTGCGGTATTTTTCTGCAGTAGCTTTTGCCTGTTTTACAAGTTCTTTGCGGCGGTCTGCAGTTAGAGGCGGAATGGAAATACGAATAACTTTTCCATCGTTAGAAGGATTCAATCCCAGTTCAGCCTTTTGAATAGCCTTTTCAATTGCGCTAATAAGAGACTTGTCAAAGGGAGAAACCACTACAGTGCGTGCTTCGGGAATGGAAATAGTTCCCACCTGATTAAGCGGAGTAGGTGTGCCATAATAGTCAACGCGAACTTTATCGAAGATTGATGCGCTTGCACGACCGGTGCGGATTGAATTGTATTCATCTTTAAGTGAATTAACTGATTTTTCCATGCGGTTTTCGTAATCGCCAGCCATAGTGATACCCTCCATAGGTAATGTTAAAAAAATACAGCGGAATGTCTTACTTAAGAGGCAAGACAATCCGCCGTCTTACAGTTTATTTTCCAAGCAGGAACAGTTCAATGTCGCCAAACTCAAGCTTAGCGCCAACTTCTTTTCCTACTTCGTCCAGTTTTGCTGCAACAGACTTTTTGTCGTCTTTTACAAACATCTGGTCAACGAAACAGATTTCTGCAAGATGCTTTTTGATTTTTCCCTGCAGGATTCCTTCTTTAACGTTTTCGGGCTTAGATGCAACTTTTTCATCATTAGCCATCTGAACCTTAAAGATTTCTTTCTGTTCATCGATGTAGCTTGCAGGAACATCAGACTGTTTGATAAAGGTTGGAGTAAATGCTGCAAGGTGCATACAGCAATCCCGAGCAAAAGTCTTTACACGTTCATCTGTAGAACCCTTAACAATAGTTACACCAGCGGTCTTAAAGTCAGAGTGGATATAAATTCCAGCAACAGCATTCTCTGGAACTTCAAATACCTTTACCTTGCTCAATGACATGTTTTCGCGAGTACGGGTTGCAAAGTCCAAGAGCATGTCTGACAGAGCTTTTTCAACCTGAGTGTATCCCTTAGCAAAAACTTCATCAAGAATTTTTTCACCACAGCCAACAAATTCTGCGTTGTTAGCAACGAAGTCTGTTTCACAAACCAGTTCAACAACTGCAACTTTGTTTCCCTGCTGACGAATAAAGATGCGTCCTTCGCT